>NZ_JBYRFX010000576.1:0-11336 GCF_057815775.1 Inquilinus sp. | reverse complement strand
CCGCTGCTGTCGGCCCTGGGGCTGACCTCCGCAATACCTCGTCCTGGTCGCGCTGTGGGCCAAGGACGACCGCACCGTCGGCAGCCTGGGCGAGACGCTGTTCCTGGAATCGAGCACCCTGACGCCGCTGCTGAAGCGGCTGGAGGGCATGGGCCTGCTGGCCCGCCGCCGCGACCCGGAGGATGAGCGGCAGGTGCGCATCGGCCTGACCGCGGCGGGCGCGGCGCTGAAGGACAAGGCCCGCGACTTCCCGTCCTGCGTCGACGGGGCAACCGGGCTGCCGGCGGAGGCATTGGGCCGGCTGCGGCGCGAGATCCTGTCGGTCCGCGCCGCTTTGCTGAAGGCCGGCGGCTAGGCCCCAGGTCTGCCCCCGGCCCCCAATTGCCTGGCGCGGCCCTTTACGAACCGAACCACTTGGTGACCAGCGCCTGGTAGCGCCCATCCGCCTTCATCGCCGCGAGCTGGACATTGGCCGGCGCGACCAGCGGGCTGCCCTTGCGGAAGCCGATGCCGACGGCCTGGCCGGCCAGGGTCGGGTAGATCAGCCGGACTTTGTCCTTGCCGGTGGTCTTGGCGTAGTACTGCAGCAGCGGCGTGTCGTAGATCACCGCATCCGTTCTGCCGGCCTCGAGCGCGAGCAGCGCCGTGGTGATGGTCGGCAGCTGCTCCAGCGTCGCGCCCTTGAGCTTGGTCTTGATGTAGTCGACCGCGATGGTGCCGGTTTCGGTGCCGATGGTCTTGCCGTCGAGATCGGCCGGGGCGTTGATCGAGGTGTCGTCGGCCCGGACGACGGCGATCAGGCCGCTGTCGTAATAGGGGTCGGAAAAGTCGATGACCTGCTGCCGCTCGGGCTTGATGAACAGCTGCGACACCACGGCGTCGATGTTGCCGGTCTGCAGCGCCGGGATCAGCGCGCCGAATTCCATCGGTTGCAGCCGCCATTTGCGGCCGAGCCCCTTCGCCACCTCGGCCCAGATCTCGACATCGAAGCCGACATAGCTGTCGCCCTCCTTGAAGGCGAAGGGCGGGCCGCCAGCATTCGCGCCGATGACGAGTTCCGCGTCGTCCGCCTGGGCGGTGCGGGCCAGCAGGATGGCCGGTGCGGCCAGCAGGCCGAGTTGCAGCAATGTGCGACGATCCATATTACCCTCCATGTTCGTGGTCGGGCGAACGCGATCCCGGTTCTGCCGTGGCCGGTTGCGGCTCGCTGTCGCCCTTGTGTCCGTCTTCGGAGGACGGCTATCCGGTCAGGCTATCGAAGCCGGTCCCAGGCCGCGCGCCCGGCCGGGCCCTGCGGCTTGGCCGAACGGGCCACAGCCTGCCGCCCGGAGATGGCCCGCTCGGTCAACAGGCAAGGCCCGCCCGGACAGTGCCGCCGCGGCCGATTGCGTGTACGCCAGGGCACGGCCCGTCATCCGGAGATCACCAGCGCCATGGCGCCCACGCGTTTCGAAACCGATTACGGCTTCCGCCGGGACAGCGTCCATCTCGGCAACTGGCGCAGCGCGCCCTGGAATGTCTGGGCCTTCCGCAATATCCCCGAGCTGATCCCGACGGCCCGCATCGAGGTGGAGCCCGGCGGTGCCGAGACGCCCACCGTCGACGCCACCGGGTTGCTTGCGCAGGGGGTCGAGATCGAAGGCCGGCGCTGTACGGTGGCCGACATCCTCCAGGCGACCCACACCGATGCGCTGGTGGTGATGAAGGCCGGCCGGATCGTTGCCGAGTTCCACGCGCCGCATTTCACCGGCCACAGCCGCCACATCCTGTTTTCGGCCAGCAAGTCGGTGACCGGGATCCTAGCCGGCATCCTGGTCGGCGACGGTGTGCTGGATCCGGATGAGCGCGTCGGCCACTACGTGCCCGAACTGGCCCGCTCCGCCTTCGGCGATGCCGCCGTGCGCCATGTGCTCGACATGCGCACCAGCCTGGCCTTCACCGAGGATTATGGCGACCCCCGGGGCGATTTCGCCCGCTATCGCCGCGCCGGGCTGCTGGACCCGCAACTCGACGGCGAACCGCGGGAGACGGTCATCGGCTTCCTGGCCTCGCTGCGGAAGGGGCCGGCGGATCACGGCGGTCCCTTCGCCTATGGCTCACCGAATTCGGATGTCCTCGGCCTGGTCGTGGAGCGGGCGTCCGGCCTGCGCTTCGCGGATCTGGCCTCTTCCCGCCTGTGGCGCCCGCTCGGCGCCCGGCACGATGCCGTCGTCACCGTCGATATCGAAGGCACCGCGCGGGCGGGCGGCGGCCTGTCGGTGACCGCGCGCGACTTCGCCCGGATCGGCGAATTGATGCGCTGCGGCGGGGCCGTCGGCGACCGCCGCATCGTGCCGGAAGCCTGGGTGCGCGACACGATCTCCGGCGGTGACGCCGCGGCCTGGCGCGACGGCAATTTCGCCGACTGGCTGCCGCAGGGGCGCTATCGCAACAAATGGTACCAGGCCGGCACTGCCGACGGCGCCTTCTTCGCCCTCGGCATCCATGGCCAGTGGCTGTATGTGAACCCGGCCGCCGAGATGGTGATCGCCAAGTTCTCATGCCAGCCGGTGCCGGTCGACGACGCCTTCAAGCACCTGAACCTGGCCCTGTTCGCCGCCCTGCCGGCACTGATCTAGCGAAGCGGGCCGGCTGCGGACAGCACCAGCTGGGCGAAACGTTCGCCGATGCGGCGGTGGCTGGCGGCGTCCGGATGCAGGTCGTCGGGCAGCGGCAGCTCGGCATGGTCCGCCTCGCCGTAGAGGTCGCGCCCGTCGAGGTAATGCAGGTTCGGGTCCTGCGGCGCCCGCTGCGCGACGATCCGGGCCAGTTCGTCCCGGATGATGCTCAGGGTCAGCTTGCCGCTGTTGCGGTCGGCCGGATCGCCACCCGCCCGGAACCGCACGGTTCCGGCGTTCAGCGCTGCGAGGTCGAAGGCGGTCGGCCCCGGCGTGTCCTCATGGATCGGGCACAGGATCGGCGACACGACCAGCAGCGGCGTCGTGGGATGGCCGTCACGGATGGTGTCGAGGAAGCCATGGACCGCGGGACCGAACGCCCGCAGGCGCATCAGGTCGGCGTTGACCAGGTTGATGCCGATCTTGAGGCTGATGCGATCGGCCGGCAGGTCCCGGATGGTGCGCGCCGTGAACGGATCGAGCATCGCGCTGCCGCCGAACCCCAGATTGACCAGGTCGACACCGCCGAGCGCGGCAGCGACCGCGGGCCAGGTGCCGGTCGGGCTGGCGGCGTCGGAACCGTGGCTGATCGAGCTGCCATGGTGCAGCCAAATCTTGCGGCCGCGGGCGGCAGTCGGCTCCACCGGCGCGTCGGTGCGCAGGGCGATCAGCTCCGCGCTCTCATTGTGCGGCAGCCAGATCTCGATGTCCTTGTCCCATCCGGGCAGGCCGGCGAAGCGCACCGTGCCGGCCGGGCCGGGTTCGGTGATCATCGAGCCGGCCGCCATGTCGATGCGGAGGATGTTGCCACCCGTCACGCTGGCCTGGCCGGCCAGGACGCCGTCGACCAGCAGGTCATACACCCCGTCCGGGCGGGGCGGCGCGCCGACATAGACCCGCTTGGTCGGCAGGGTGTCCAGCTCGAGGATGGTGGCGCGGGTGCGGAACATCAGGCGGACGCCGGAGGGCTGGGCCTCCACCATTGCCAGTTGCGGGTCGGCGCATTGCGCCCGGGCCCAGGCCGGCAGGCGGTGCGGCAGCACGCCCCGGCCGGTGGTTTCCAGCTCCACGGCACCGCGCAGGATGTCCGTGGTGATCGGGGTGGTGGTCCAACCTTGGGTCATGGTGCGCCTGAAACGAACAGCTAGGGGATCAGCCAACTAGCCGCTGGCGCGCCGCCCGTCCAGTCGAACAGGGCACGGCGATCGGCACCGGGGATGAGGCAGACCCAATCGATGCGGTCGACCGCTAGCACGATCACCGCGAAGCTCTCGCGGCCTGCCTCGGACCCGTCGGTCGACGGCGATGGCAAGGCGGGATCCGATATCGGCGTGCCCGGCGGGCCCGGCATGCGGTAGGCGGCGCGGATCGGCCCCGGCGTCGCCGCCCAGGCGGCGTCGAGCGCCGGCCCCGACGGCAGCAGCGCCGCCCGGCCTTCGACCCGGAGTTGCACCTCGTCCGCCGCCTCGTACAGCAGCAGCGCCACGGCGGGGTCGGCCTGGATTTCCGCCACCTTGGCGGAGCGGCGGTCGGTGTGGATCTCCAGCCGCCGCGCCGCGGGATCGGCCGAGCGCAGCACCACCGTGCGCAGCGCCGGCCCGCCGCGCGCATTCACACTGGCAAGGGCGACCCGGCCTGTGGTGCGGCGGCGTTCGCCGGTGGCGCGGCCGAGCCGGGCCCAGGCATCGGCCAGCACCGCGGCCAGCTCGTCACCTGTCGTCACCGATAATAGGCGACGGTCAGATCGCCGACCCCATCGATATGGCCTTCGAGCCTGTCGCCGTCCTCCACCGGACCGACGCCGTCGGGCGTGCCGGTCATGATCAGGTCGCCGGGTCGCAGTTCGACCAGCCGCGACAGATGGGCAATGATCTCCGGTACCGACCAGATCTGGTCGGCCAGGTCGCCGACCTGCCGGTTCTCGCCATTGATCTTCAGCCAGATCGCACCCTTGGCCGGGTGCCCGATCTCCGCCGCCGGGCGCAGGGCCGACAGCGGCGCCGACTGGTCGAACGACTTCGCCATGGTCCAGGGCCGCGCCAGCTTCTTGGCCTCGGCCTGGATGTCGCGGCGGGTCATGTCCAGCCCGACGCCATAGCCCCAGACATGGTCGAGCGCGCGGTCAGCCGCGATGTCGGTGCCGCCGGTGCCGATCGCCACCACCAACTCGATCTCGTGGTGGAAATCGTTGGTGGCCTCCGGATAGAGGATGGTGCTGCCACTCGGGACGACGCTGTCGGCCCATTTGGCGAAGAAGAACGGCGGCTCGCGGTCGGGGTCGTGCCCCATCTCGCGGGCATGGGCGGCGTAGTTGCGGCCGACGCAGAAGATGCGGCCGACGGGGAAGCTGGCGTCGCTGCCGAGGACGGGAACCAGGACCTGCGGCGGCGGGGCGATGACGGTCGACATGGGAAATCTCTTTGCGGGGGCGATGTTTGGGCTAGGCGATGTCCGGGGGCCGAAGCTGCGCGGCCCGGGCCGGGGTTGTCAAACCCGGAATGCGGCCGTGGCCGCGTGTGCGCCAATAAATCTCGCCGACATCCGGCACTGCGATATCCAGCGCCAAAGGATGCCATATCAAACGCATATCGTTATTTCCCCGGCACTCGACGGCGGATGGTTCTTGCGGTCCGCGGGCGGAGTTTTACTATCGGCCCGAACCAGCGAGGACCGCATGAACGCCACCAGCATCGCCGCCGGGCAAGCCGCGGAGCGGCTGATCGCCCGGGCGCAGACCGTTGCCGTGGTCGAGGCCTCCGCCGGCGGGCTGGTCTCCGCCGCCCTGCTGGCGGTGCCGGGGGCCAGCGCCTATTTCCAGGGCGGCGCCGTGGTCTACACCGCCGCGGCCCGGCGGGCGCTGCTGTCGATCGGCGAGACCGAGATGGCCGGCATCCGCCCGTCGACCGAAGCCTATGCGGCGCTGCTGGCCCGGACCGTGCGCGACCGCTTCCAGTCGACCTGGGGCATTGCCGAGACCGGGGCGGCCGGACCGGCGGGCAACCGTTACGGCGACCCGGCCGGGCACAGCTGTATCGCCATCTGCGGCCCGACGACGCGCACGGCCATCGTCGCCACCGGCCATGGCGACCGGGCGGAGAACATGCAGGCCTTCGCCGCCGCGTTGCTGAGCCTGCTGGTGGAAGCCCTGGACCAGCCGTGACCTCGCTGATCGCCTTCGTCTTCGCGGCCCTGGCCGAGATCGCTGGCTGCTTCACCTTCTGGGCCTGGCTGCGGCTGGGCAAGAGCGGCTGGTGGGCGCTGCTGGGCGCCGCCTGCCTGGTCCTGTTCGCCCTGGCCCTGACCCGGATCGAGTCCCCCTTCGCCGGCCGGGCCTATGCCGCCTATGGCGGTATCTACATCATCATGTCGCTGGCCTGGCTGTGGGGCGTGGAGGGCAGCCGGCCGGACCGGTTCGACCTGATCGGCGCGGTGCTGTGCCTGGCCGGCGCCGGCTTCATCCTGTTCGGGCGCCGTCTCGCCGCGTGACCGTCGCGCCTCCGCCACGATACCGCCCCCTTTCAGGACGGATATGACGCGAGTAAGCCTGAGGGGGCGTTCGCCATTGCCATCCATCGTCCGCCGATCCGAGGCTCATCCATGTCGCTGAAGTCCCTGCTGCTGGCCGCAGCCACGCTCGCGGCCCTCGCATCACCCGCCTATGCCATCGACTGCGGCAAGGCCTCGACCGCCATCGAGCATGGCATCTGCGGCGACAAGGACCTGAAGGCGGCGGATGCCGCCCTGGGCCAGGCCTATGGCCAGATCGTGAAGGCCACTGCCGGCGATGCCGAGATCCACGCCATGCTGGTCGCCAGCCAGAAGCGCTGGCTGGCCGCCCGGGACGAGACCTTCGCCAATCCCAAGGACGAACACTGGACCGACGAAACCCCCTGGCGCGGGCGGCTGCTGGACGCCATCCGCAACCGCACCGACGATCTGGGGAGACGGTCGGCCACCGATCCGAAACAGTTCGACCTGATCGAGCGGGCCCAGGCGCAGCGCCAGTTCGCCGCCCAGCTCACCGGCGGCACCTTCGCCGGCTTCGCCACCGACTGCGAGTTCTTTCCGGACACGCCCGGATCCTGGGCCGACCACTACGAATGCTTCTCCACCCGCTATTACCGGAACAACGACCGGGTGTGCAGCGCGGGCGAGGACTGGGCAACGTACCGGCAGTACCAGACCCGGTCGATTGCCAAGCTCGTGGACGGCAAGCTGACGCCCATCGCCACCTGCGACGTCAACGGCGACAGCGATTCCACCTGCCCGGACGCCGCCAACGATTCCGGCACGAAGGCCCGCTGGAACCTACAGCCCAAGGTCGACGATACCGCGTCGACCCTGCCGGACGGCCTGACCAAGCTCGACGCCGACGCGATGGGGTCCATGGTCGAGGGTGAGCCGGCCGGGACGAAGGACGACGAACCCTGGCTGCACGCCTGCCTGACGGATAGCAGCTATCCCACCGCCGATCCCACCAGCGACGGCAGCGGCAAGTGAAGTCCCTGCTGCTGGCCGCCGCCACGCTCGCGGCCCTCGCCTCGCCCGCCTATGCCATCGACTGCAGCAAGGCCTCGACCGTCATCGAGCACGGGATCTGCGGCGACAAGGGGCTGAAAGCGGCAGACGCCGCCCTGGGCCAAGCCTATGCGCAGATCGTGAAGGCCGCCAGCGGCGACGCCGAGATCCGCGCCATGCTGGTCGCCAGCCAGAAGCGCTGGCTGGCCGCGCGGGACGAAGCGTTCGCCGATCCCAAGAACGAACACTGGGATGACGAAAACACCTGGCGCGGAAAGCTGCTGCACGCCATTCGCAGCCGCACCGAGGCCCTGGCAAAGCGCTCCGCCACCGATCCGAACCGGTTCGACCTGATCGCCGGAGCGCTGCAGCAGCGCCAATTCGCCGCCCGGTTCACCGGCGGCGCCTTCGCCGGCTTCGAGACCAGTTGTGAATTCCTGCCGGGCAGCAACCAGTCCTGGGCGGATGATTACGGCTGCTTCGGAACGCGGACCTATCAGAACCACGACCGGGTCTGCAGCGTGAACGAGGATTGGGCGACCTACAGCGTCTACGAGACGCGGACCATCGCCGATGTCGTCGGCGGCAATCTGAAGACCGTCGCCACCTGCTCCGTCGGCGGATTTGGCGGCGCGCCCGACTGCCCGGATGCGGAAGACAGCGCGGCCGGCTGGACCCTGCAGCCCAAGGATGCGGTTGTGGGCAGCCCGGCGGGCAGCGCCGCCGCAGACTCGTCGCCCCTGCCCAAGATCGACGCCGAAGCGGGGCTGGATGACGGCACGCCCTGGCTGAACGCCTGCCTGACCGACAAGGGGTATCCCCCGGCCGATGCCACGGGCGACGGCAGCGGCAAGACGCCGTGAAACCGGCGGCGGACAGCCGGCCCGCCGGCCGGGTATGATGCGGCCAGGGGAGAACCATGCCGTCGCTCTATGACATCAAGCCACGCTTCCAGGCGCTGCTGCGGCCGACCGCCGCCCGGCTGGCGCAGCAGGGGGTCAGCGCCAACGCCGTGACCCTGGCTGCGGCCGGGCTGTCGGTGCTGCTGGGCCTCGTCGTCGCCGTCACCGGCTGGTCCTGGCTGCTGCTGCTGTACCCGCCCTTCCTGCTGCTGCGCATGGGGCTGAACGCGATCGACGGCATGCTGGCGCGCGAATTCTTCAAGCCGACGCCGCTGGGCGCCCTGCTGAACGAGGTCGGCGACATGGTGTCGGACGCGGCCCTGTACCTGCCGCTGGCGCTGCTGCTGCCGGCGCCGCCCTGGCTGGTGGTGGTGACGGTGCTGCTGGCGGTGATCGGCGAGGCCGCCGGCATCGCCGCCCGGACCATCGGCGCCAGCCGGCGCTATGACGGGCCGTTCGGCAAGTCCGACCGCGCCTTGGCCTTCTCGATCCTCGCCGTCGCCGCCTTCTTCCAGATCCTGGCCCCGGCCTTGTGGATGCCGCTGGTGCTGGGCGCCCTGCTGCTGCTGGCGCTGCTGACCATCCTGAACCGCTGCCGCGCGGCGCTGGCGGAGATCGGCGCATGATCCCGCATCTCAACGTGGATCCGACCGTCGCCTGGGCGCTCGGCGCGCTGATCGTCGTGCTGCTCGTGGCCGAGGCCGCGGTGCTGTTCCTGCGCCGGACCAAGCCGGGCAAGGACTGGACCGAGCTGCGGCTGCGCATCCGGTCCTGGTGGGTGATCATCATCGCCGGCGGCATCGCCCTGGTGCTGAACCCGATCGCGATGCTGGTGGTGCTGGCCCTGGTCAGCTACCTCGCGCTCAAGGAATACCTGTCGGTGGTGCCGACCCGGCGGGCCGACCGCGGCGTGCTGCTGGTCGCCTATCTCGCCATCCCGACGCAATGGTGGTGGATCGCGCAGGAGCAATATGGCTTCTTCATCATCTGGGTGCCGGTCTATCTGTTCATGGTGGTGCCGGCGATGATGGTGCTGCGCGGCGAGGTCACCGGCTTCCTGCGGGCGCTGGGCACGTTGCATTGGGGCCTGATGCTGTGCGTCTTCGCCATCGGCCATGTCGCCTATCTCTTCGTCCTGCCCGATCACGGGGCGGCTGGGCCGGGCGGCGCCGGGCTTCTGCTGCTGCTGCTGATCCTGACCCAGGGCAACGACGTGGCCCAGTATGTCTGGGGCCGGATCTTCGGCCGGCACAAGATCGCGCCGTCGGTCAGCCCGAACAAGACGGTGGAGGGCTTCGTCGGCGGCCTGGTCACCACCACCATCGTCGCCGGGCTGATCGGCCCGCTGCTGGCGCCGCTGTCCTGGCCGATGGCGCTGGCGGCCGGGGCGCTGATGGCGATCAGCGGCTTCTTCGGCGACCTCACCGTCTCCGCCGTCAAGCGCGACATCGGCATCAAGGACACCGGCACGCTGATCCCCGGCCATGGCGGCGTGCTGGACCGGATCGACAGCCTGATCTTCGCCGCGCCGCTGTTCTTCCACTTCATGCGCTATTTCTACTACTGAGGGGCGGCGGAGCATGTGGCGCCTGCTGTTCCACTGGCTGGTCACCAAACCGGCGATGCTGCTGTTCGTCGGGCTGCATGTGCGCAACCCGGAGCGGCTGCCGATGACGGGACCCGCGATCATCGTCGCCAACCACAACAGCCATGCCGACACCGTCGCCCTGACATCGCTGTTCCCCAGCCGGATCCTGCACAAGGTGCGGCCCGTCGCGGCGGCGGATTATTTCCTGAGCAGCCCGGCCATGGCCTGGTTCTCGGTCAACTGCATGGGCATCCTGCCCTTCGACCGCCATGCGCGGGAGCGCGGCGAAGATCCGCTGACCGGCTGTATCGAAGCGCTGGACCGCGATGACATCCTGATCCTGTTCCCGGAGGGGTCGCGCGGCGAGCCGGAGAAGCTGCAGCGCTTCAAGAAGGGGATATGCCATCTGGCGGCGCGGCGGTCGGACGTGCCGATCATCCCGGTCTACCTGCACGGGCTGGGCAAGGTGCTGCCGCGCGGCGCCTTTCTGCCGGTGCCGTTCTTCTGCGACGCCTTCGTCGGCCTGCCGCTGGCGGAGCGGCCGGAGGACACCGACGCCTTCGTCGAGGGGCTTGAGGCGGCGATGGCCACCCTGGTGGCAGGCACGAGGTTCCCGGAATGGGAGTGAGAGACCGCTCCCTCATCCTGCTCGCCTTCTGCTGGGGCATCGCCGAGGCCTGCCTGTTCTTCGTGGTGCCCGACGTGCCGGTGTCGCTGATCGCCCTGGCCCGCGGCTGGCAGGTCGGGCTGCGCGCCGCCGGGGCGGCCGCCGCGGGGGCGGTGCTGGGCGGCACGGCGCTGGCCATCTTCGCCACTTACGCGCCCGAGACGGCGCTGGCCTTGGTCGAGCACGTGCCGGCGATCTCACCCGCCATGATCGCCCGGCTGCAGGGCATGATGGCCCAGGCCCACTCCCCGGCCGCGCTGGTCGGCACGCTGATCCTGGCCAGCCTGACCGGCATTCCCTACAAGATCGCCGCCGCCAGCGCCCCCGGCCTGGGCGTGCCGCTGTGGGAGCTGGCGCTGATCACGCCGCTGGTGCGGCTGCCGCGCTTCGTGTCGCTGGCTGCCGCCGGGGCGCTGCTGCGGCAGCTGACCCCTGCCCTGCCCGGCTGGATGCAGCCGGTGCCGGTGCGGCTGTTGCTGGCCGCGCTGGGCTGGTCTGCGTTCTATGTGAACTACTGGATGCATGTCGGGGGCTGACGGCGAGCCCTTGTCGGCCTATTTTACCCCGACAAGAAAACACTTCGGACGCAATTGACACTGCCGCCGCGGACTTTCCGGCTCAGTCAGGCATTCGTGTTTGGCGGGCCGCCGCGTTTGGAGAGCACCATGGACCTGTCGCAGATCAAGCACCGGACGGACGCCGCCACCGCGCGATCGGAGGCCGCCTCCGACGCCCAGTCGCTGCTGACGGTCTGCGGCATCTCGGCCATGGGCCTCGCCGTCGGCATGGTGGCTCTGTTCGGCCCGCCCGGCAGCGACATCTCGGTCGCCCTGACCATCCTAAGCGTGTCCGGCGGCCTGGTTGCGATCGGCGCCGGGTTCCTGCTGGCATCGAGCGCCAGCAAGCGCTGATCCCGCTCAGCCGGCGCCTCCCTCAGCCGGCACGACGTGCCGGGGCGTCCGGCAGGATGCCGCGTTGGAACATGATGCCGAGCCGCAGGCTTT
>NZ_JBYRFX010000575.1:0-11361 GCF_057815775.1 Inquilinus sp. | reverse complement strand
CGATCTCGGCCGGCAATTTCCCGAAATGGGATCTCTACGTCCAGCTGCTGACCTGGGACGACATCCAGAAGCTGGATTTCGACGGCTTCGACGACACCAAGGAATGGCCCGGGGTGCCCGAGGTCAAGATCGGCACCATGACCCTGAACAAAGTGCCGGACAACTGGTTCGAATACACCGAGGAGTCGGCCTTCGCGCCCAGCAACATGGTGCCGGGGATCGAGCCGTCGCCCGACCGGATGCTGCAGGGCCGGCTGTTCGCCTATGCCGACACGCAGCGCTATCGCCTCGGCACGAATTTCGAGGAGCTGCCGGCCAACCGTCCCCTGGTCCAGGTCGCCAACAACAACCAGGACGGCGCGATGCAATCCGCCCCGCGAACGGGCGATGTGAATTACGACCCGACCAACGCCGCCGGTAATCCCGCCGAACAGCCGGACTACCGCTACAGCCAGTACAAGGTCGAGGGCCTGACCCAGACCCGGCCGATCGACAAGCAGGACAACTTCCGCCAGGCCGGCGACTACTACCGCAAGCTCAGCAAGGCCGACCAGGACGACCTGATCAAGAACCTGGCGGCCGACCTCGTCCAGATGAAGAACGAGCCGGCCAAGGACCTGTTCATCAGCCACTTCTACCGGGCCGACAAGGATTACGGCACGCGGCTGGCGGCTGCCGCCAAGGCCGATATCGCGACCGTGGCCAAGCTGGCGGCGAACTGACGGCAGCATCGACAGCGGCCGCGGGCTGACGTGCCGGCGGCCGCTTCTTCCCCTTTCGAAGGATATCGCAAGATGATGCGATCGATGTCAGCCCTGGCCGGCTTCGCCCTGTGCCTCGGCCTGGCGGTGCCGGCGATGGCCGGGACGGCCCCGGACCTCACGCCCGAGCATGTGAAGGAACTCTATTTCGACGCCGCACGCGACGGGCGGGTCGATCTGCTGCAGGGCCTGATCAAGGACGGCATGCCGGTCGATACGCGGGATGACCGTGGCTACACCTCCCTGATCCTGGCCGCCTATGACGGCCAGCGCGACGCGGTCGATGCCCTGCTCAAGGCGGGGGCCGATGCCTGCGCCACCGACCCCAAGGGCAACACCGCCCTGATGGGTGTTGCGTTCAAGGGCGAGACGGCGGTGGGCGAACGCCTGCTGGCCGAGCCCTGCGGCGTCGACACCGCCAACAAGGCAGGCCAGACCGCGCTGATGATGGCCGCCCTGTTCGGCCGGGTGGAGATGGTGAAGCTGCTGCTGGCGCATGGCGCCGACCCGGCGCTGAAGGATGCCTCCGGCAACTCCGCCATCGGACTGGCCACGCAGCAGGACAATGCCGAGATGGCCGCCCTGTTGAAGGGTCACTGAACCCGGCGGGCGGCCTCGGCCGCCCTCTGACGATGCGCGGAAGCGGGCCGGCGTGACGCCGGCCGGGCGACAGACCGGTTGCCCCGTCCCGCCATGGCTGGAATGATCCGCCCCTGATTCGGCAAGGGGTGACGGAATGGCGGCGGCAATTTCCATCGGCGATCTGCTGCGGCGCGCCATCGGCTGGAGCCTGGGGCATCCCGGCGCGCTGGCACGGGTGTCGGCGCCGCCGATCGCGTTCGCCCTGATCTTCCGCTTCGCCATCGATTGGCTCTGGGGCGATGAGGTCGCGGCGATGATGACGAGCCAGACTCCGTCGGGCGCCGCGTTGCTGGCGATGTCGTTGTCCGGCCTGGTGCTGCTGCTGGTCGTCGCGCTGATCGCGGTGTCCTGGCACCGCTACGTGCTGCGGGGCGAGATCGTGCCGTTTCCGGCCGATGCCGCGACGCTGCGCTTTGCGCTGTACCAGGTCTGGCTCGGCCTGCTCGGGCTGATCGTGGTGATGGCCGGGCTGTTCGTGCTGTCGATCCTCTTCGGCATCCTGGGCGGGCCGGCCCTGATGCAGTCGATCGCCAGCGGCGGCCTGCAGACGGCCGGGCTGTCGACAGCGCTGAGCCTGACGGCGGTCATCACCGCCCTGATGACGGTGCCCTTCGCCTTCTACGGGCTGATCTTCCCGGCCACCGCGATCGGTGATGCCGGGCTGGTCGCGGCCGAAAGCCGCCGGCTGCTGCGCGGCCACCGGATGGCGGTGCTGGCGGCGCTGATCGCGACCTCGGTGCTGTTTCTGGCCATCGCCACCGGCGTCGGCATGCTGCTCGACGCGATCCTGCCGGACCCGGATGGCGGTTTCGGGCTGGCCGACATCGTGGCCACCGCGGTGTCGCTGGCCCTCACTGCCCTGGAAGTCAGCGTCTTCGCCGGCGTGCTGTCGGAACTCTATCGGGCGCTGCGGCTGCCTGAACTGGCGCGGGGCACCGCCCCGGAGTGACCCCTCCGGGGCGGCGTCCCTATCAGGCGGTCGGGCTGCTCTCCGGCTTCGGCGCCGGGGCGGCCGGCTTGCGCCGGGACAGCGCGGAGCCGAGCCAGCGGCAGACCACGTAGAACATCGGCGTGAACAGCAGGCCGAACACGGTCACGCCGATCATGCCCGAGAACACCGCCGTGCCCAGCGACCGGCGCATCTCGTAGCCGGCGCCCGTCGCGATCACCAGCGGCACCACGCCGAAGATGAAGGCGAAGGACGTCATCAGGATCGGCCGCAGCCGGGTGCGCGCGGCATCGACCGCAGCCTGCTGCCGGGTGTCGCCCGCGGCCTCCGCCTGGCGGGCGAACTCCACGATCAGGATCGCGTTCTTCGCCGCCAGGCCGATCAGCACGACGAAGCCGATCTGGGCCAGGATGTTCACCTCGTACCCGCGGATCAGCAGGCCGGTGACGGCGGCCAGCAGGCACATCGGCACGATCAGGATGACCGACAGCGGCAGGGTCCAGCTTTCATACTGCGCTGCCAGCAGCAGGAAGACGAACACCACCGAGGCGACGAACACCAGCATGCCGGTGTTGCCGGCCAGCTTCTGCTGCAGGGCGATTTCGGTCCACTCGTAGCCGAAGCCGGGCGGCAGGGTGTCGACGGCGACCTTTTCCATCGCCGCCAGGGCGAAGCCGGTGGAATAGCCCGGCAGCGTGCTGCCCTGGACCTCGGCGGCGGGATACAGGTTGTAGCGCGGCACGCGATAGGCGCCGGTCTCGTTGCGGAAGCTGGCCACGGCGCTCAGCGGCACCATCCCGCCGCTGTCGCTGCGGGTCTTGTAGTTGCCGATGTCGCGCAGGTTCACCCGGAACTTGCCGTCGGCCTGGGCGGTGACCTGGAAGGTGCGGCCGAGATAGTTGAAGTCGTTGACGTAGGACGAGCCGAGATAGATCTCCAGCGCCTCGAACACGCGGGCGGCCGGTACGCCCAGCATCTCGGCCTTCACCCGGTCGATGTCGGCATACAGCTTGGGCGTCCGGGTGTTGAACAGCGAGAACACGCCGGCCAGCCCCGGGACCTGGTTGGCGGCGGCCACCACCTCCTGCGTTGCGGCGTCGAGCGCGGGCAGGCCGCGGCCCAGCTTGTCCTGGATCATCATCTTGAAGCCGCCGCCGGTGCCGATGCCACGGACGGGCGGGGGCTGGATGGTGATGATGAAGGCGTCCTGGATGCTGGCCAGGCGTTTGCCGAGGTCGGCCTGGATCTCGTCGGCCGTCTGCCCCTTGGGGTCGCGGTCGGCGAAGGGCAGGAACGGCGAGAAGACGGCGCCGGCGTTGGAAGCGTTGGTGAAGGTGGCGCCGTCGAAGCCGGCGAAGGCCACGGCGTGGGCGACGCCCGGCGTGTCCGTGACGATCTTGGCCACCTGCTTGACCACGGCGTCGGTGCGCGCCAGGGACGACCCGGGCGGCAGCTGGATGACGGTGATCAGGTAGCCCTGGTCCTGCTGCGGGATGAAGCCGCTCGGGGCACGGCCGAACTGGACGCCGGTCAGGGCGATCAGCCCGACATAGACCACCAGCATCACCACCGCGAAGCGGATGAACTGCCGGGTCAGGCCGCCATAGCCGAGCGACAGCTTGTCGAAGAACCAGTTGAAACCGTTGAAGAAGGCGGTGATCGGCCGGAACAGGATGAAGGTCTTGCGCTGGCTGTGATGCTCTTCATGCGGCTTCAGCAGCAGGGCGCACAGGGCCGGGCTCAGGGTCAGCGACACGAAGGCCGAGATCACCGTCGCCGCGGCGATGGTGACCGCGAACTGGCGGAAGAACTGGCCGGTGATGCCGGAGATCAGCGCCGCCGGGATGAACACGGCGCACAGCACCAGGGCGATGGCGATCAGGGCGCCGCCGACCTCGTCCATCGTCAGATGTGCCGCTTCCTTCGGCGACTTGCCCTCGCGCAGATGGCGCTCGACGTTCTCGACCACGACGATGGCGTCGTCGACCACGATGCCGATGGCCAGCACCAGGCCGAACAGCGACAGGTTGTTCAGGGAATAGCCCAGGCCGGCCATCAGCATGAAGGTGCCGACCAGCGAGATCGGGATCGCCACCACCGGGATGATCGCGGCGCGCCAGGTCTGCAGGAACACGATCACGACGATGACCACCAGGCCCACCGCCTCCCAGATCGTCTTCTCCACCTCCTCCACCGATTCCGCGATGAAGGTGGTCGGATTGTAGACGATGTCGTAATGCACGCCCGGCGGGAAGACCTTGGACAGGTCCGCCATCGTCGCCAGCATGGAGTTCGCGGTGTCCAGCGCGTTCGTCCCGGGCTGCTGGAAGATCAGCAGCGGGATCGCCGGCTGTTGGTCGAGATAGCCGTTGGTGGTGTAGTCCTGGGCGGCCAGCTCGACCCGGGCGATGTCGCGCACTCGGGTGACGCGGCCGTCGCTGTCGGTCTTGATCACGATGTTGCCGAACTGGCGCGTATCGGTCAGCCGGCCCAGCGTCTCGACGTTCAGCTGGTAGGCGCCCGGGTTCGGCGTCGGTGGCTGGTTCAGCACGCCGGAGGCGACCTGGACGTTCTGCGCCCGTAACGCTGCGACCACATCGCCGGCGGTCAGGTTGCGCGACTGCACCTTGTCGGGGTCGAGCCAGATCCGCATCGAGTAGTCGCGGGCGCCGATGACGCGCACGTCGCCGACGCCGTGCAGGCGGGCCAGCACGTCGCGCACCTGCAGGGTGGCGTAGTTCGAGAGGTAGAGCGGGTCGCGCGAGCCGTCCGGCGAGGTGAGATGGATCACCATCAGCAGGTCAGGCGAGGATTTGTTGGTGGTGACGCCGAGCGACCGCACCTCTTCCGGCAGCCGGGGCTCGGCCACGGCGACGCGGTTCTGCACCAGCACCTGGGCGATGTCGAGATCGGTGCCGAGCGAAAAGGTCACGGTGATCGCCAGCTGGCCGTCGCCGGTGGCCTGCGAGGACATGTACAGCATGTTCTCGACGCCGTTGATCTCCTGCTCGATCGGCGTCGCCACGGTGTCGGCGACGACGTCGGCCGAGGCGCCGGGATACTGGGCGCGGACGACGACGGTCGGCGGCGCGATCTCAGGATACTGCGCGACCGGCAGGGTGAAATAGGCGGCCGCGCCGAGCAGCACGATCAGGATCGACAGCACCGTCGCGAAGATCGGGCGGTCGATGCAGAAATGGGAGAATTTCATACTCCCGGCCCTCAGTTCGCGTCGTATTCGGGCACGGCGGCGATGGTGCCGGGCTGCGGCGTCACCTTGGCGCCGGGGCGGGCGCGGACCAGGCCGTTGATGATGACCTTGTCCTGCGCGGTCAGGCCGTCGCGCACGATGCGCAGGCCGCCCGGATAGGTCGGGCCGGGCCGGATGATCTTCGGCACGACCGTGTTGTCGTCCTTCACCGTCATCACCACGCGGTTCGACTGGTCGGTCAGGATCGCGCTTTCCGGCACCAGGATCGCGTCATAGGGGTTCGACCCGGGCAGGCGCAGCCGGCCGAACTGGCCGGGGGTGATGAACAGGTCCTTGTTGTCCAGGATGGCGCGGGCGCGGATGGTGCCCGACCCGGGGTTGAGCTGGTTGTCGACGAAGTTCATCACGCCGCCATGCGGCCAATCCTGCTCGTCCGGCAGCCGGGTCTGGATCAGGGTGGCGTTGTCACGGGTCGAGGGCAGCTTGCCGGCGGCAACAGCGCGTTGATAGGCGAGGTAGTCGGCCTCGCTCATGTCGAACTCGAAATAGATCGGGTCGAGCGCCACGATGGTGGTCAGCAGGGTCGAGCTCGGGTCGCCGGTGACCAGGTTGCCGATGTCGACCCGGCGGTTCGAGACCCGGCCGGCCATCGGTGCCTTGACCTGGGTGAAGTCGAGGTTCAGCTGGGCCGACTGCAGCGCCGCCGTGGTCTGCGCCACCTGGGCCTCGGACGCCCGCCGCTCCTGCACCGCCTGGTCGTAGGCCGAGCGCGAGACGTTGGACTGGGCGACCAGCGACTGGGCGCGGTCGAGCTGGACCTTGGCGAGGTCGAGCCGGGCCTGGGCGCTGGTCAGGTCGGCCTGGGCCGAATCCACGATCGCCTGGTAGGGGCGGGGGTCGATCACGAACAGCAGGTCGCCCTGCTTGACCATGGCGCCGTCGGTGAAATTGATCGACTGGAGGTAGCCGGAGACGCGGGCCCGCACCTCGACCGAGGCCGTCGCTTCGTAGCGGCCGGTGAATTCATCCCATTCGGTGATCTTCTGGACCAGCGGCGTCGCCACCGTGACCGGTGGCGGGGGCGGTGCGGCCTGGCTCTGGCTGCCCGATTCGTTGCAGGCGGCGAGGAATGCCGCCAGTCCCAGTGCCGTCAGGGTGCCAAACACCCGTCCTGGCCGCATGTGCAGGCGCCCGGTCATCATCGTCTCATGCTCCGAAGAGGTCCCCAGGGAAAGGGTATCGGGGTATAATGTGTTGTCAATCGTTCGCTTTTTGCGCCGCAACAGTTCGCGGGCGAAGTGATCATGGTCACAGCGGGGCAAAGCGATGGCCTTATTGCGGCACGTCCCTCCGGCCGGCCGCAACTCGCCATTGCACCGGTGCGGCCGCTGGCCGACGATGCACGCCCCTCCGGCCCGCTTCCGGCCGGGGTCTCCCCACCTTGTGCTGGCCTAATCCGGCCGCACACCCCAGATCTGAGACATGGCCCGTTCCCCACGCTCCGATAATACGCCCTCGCTCTTTGCCGACCAAGCGCCGCGGCCGCTGGCCGACCGGCTGCGGCCGCGCAGCATCGACGAGGTGGTCGGCCAGGACCATCTGCTGAAGCCGGAGGGCCCGATCGGCCGGATGGTGGCGGCGCATCGCATCGCCAGCATGATCCTGTGGGGGCCGCCCGGCTGCGGCAAGACCACCCTGGCCCGGCTGCTGGCCGAACACACCGACCTGCATTTCGAACCACTGTCGGCGATCTTCTCCGGCGTCGCCGATCTCAGGAAGATCTTCGAGGCGGCACGCGGCCGCCGGGCGGCCGGGCAGGGCACGCTGCTGTTCGTCGACGAGGTGCACCGCTTCAACCGCAGCCAGCAGGACGCGTTCCTGCCGGTGGTCGAGGACGGCACCGTCACCCTGATCGGCGCCACCACCGAGAACCCGTCCTTCGAGCTGAACGCCGCGCTGCTGTCGCGCAGCCAGGTCTTCGTCCTCAACCGCCTCGACTTCGCTGCGCTGGAGGAGTTGCTGGAACGGGCCGAGGCGACCGAGGGCCGGCCATTGCCGCTGATGCCGGAGGCGCGCGACGCGGTCAAGGCGATGGCCGATGGCGACGGGCGCTACCTCCTGAACCTGGCGGAGGAGCTGTTCGCGCTGAAGGCCGCCGCGCCGCTGGATGCGGCCGGGCTGGCCCAGACGGTGCAGCGCCGGGCGCCGGTCTATGACAAGGCGCAGGAGAGCCACTACAACCTGATCTCGGCGCTGCACAAATCCCTGCGCGGCTCCGATGTCGACGCGGCCCTGTACTGGTTCGCGCGGATGCTGGCGGGGGGCGAGGACCCGCTCTATGTCGTGCGCCGGCTGGTGCGCTTCGCGGTCGAGGATATCGGCATGGCCGACCCGAACGCGCTGACCCAGTCGCTGGCGGCCTGGGACGCCTATGAGCGGCTGGGCAGCCCGGAGGGCGAGCTGGCCATCGCCCAGGCTGTGATCTTCCTGGGCACCGCGCCGAAGTCGAACGCGGCCTACACCGCCTATAAGGCGAGCACCCGCGCGGCCAAGGAGACCGGCAGCCTGATGCCGCCGATGCACATCCTGAACGCCCCGACCAAGCTGATGAAGGAGATCGGCTACGGCAAGGGCTATGCCTATGACCACGACACGGACGAAGGCTTCTCCGGCCAGAACTACTTCCCGCCCGACATGGACCGGCAGGAATTCTACCGCCCGGTCGAACGCGGCTTCGAACGCGAGATCCGGAAGCGGCTGGATTACTGGTCCAAGCTGCGGGGGCAGCGGGAAGAGGAATAGGCGCGCTGCATAGCGGTCATCCCGGAGCGTCCGCGGAGCGGACGTCTCGGGGAGATGATCACTGCGTGGTCACTCCGGAGTGACCGCATAGCGGTCATCTCCCCCTGACGGTCGAAAACCTGCGGCCCCGGGGCCACTTGCCCGGAAACGTACAGTCCGCCTGCGGCGCCCTGGTCCTATCGGTGCGGTCGCAGGAGTGTTATACAGCGTGCGAATTGGTCGCAAACCCGGCCCGCGCTCCGAGCGTTCCGGTTTGGCGTGGTTCCGGTTGGAGGTATGGCCCAGATGCTGGCCACTGTGTTCGCGCCGAAGTTCCTGATCGTCTACGCCTACATCGCCTCAGCGCTGTGGGTGCACTTCCGTGGCCAGGTGCGGCACCGCTTCACCCGGCAGCTGACCGATCACTCGACCTTCTTCGCGCCGATCAACTGCTTCATGTACCTGTTCTCGCGGGTGCCGAGCAAACCGTACCATGACCCGCGCAGCTTTCCGGAGCTGCAGGCGCTGAAGGACAACTGGCACGTCTTCCGCGACGAGGCGCTGCGGCTGCAGGAAGACGGCGACATCAAGGGCTCGGACAAGCTCGACGATGTCGGCTTCAACTCCTTCTTCCGGCGCGGCTGGAAGCGCTATTACCTGAAGTGGTACGGCGACCCGCTGCCCTCGGCCGAGCTGCAATGCCCGCGCTCCGTGGCGCTGGTGAAGACCATCCCGACCCTGAAGGCGGTGATGTTCACCTCGCTGCCGCCGGGCGGCAAGCTGGTGGCCCATCGCGACCCCTATGCCGGCTCGCTGCGCTATCATCTCGGCCTGATCACGCCGAATGACGATCGCTGCCGCATCATCGTCGACGGCAAATCCTACAGCTGGCGCGATGGCGAGGACGTGGTCTTCGACGAGACCTACATCCACTACGCCGAGAACTTCTCGGACGAAAACCGGGTGATCCTGTTCTGCGACGTCGAACGGCCGATGCGGTTCGGCTGGGCGCTGGCGGTGAACCGCTTCTTCGCCAAATACCTGATCCAAGCCGGCGCCACCCGCAACGCTGATGGCGACAAGGTCTCCGGCCTGAACAAGGCCTTCGCCTACATCTACCCGATCCGGACCTTCTTCAAGAAGATCAAGAAGAAGAACCGCAAGCTGTACTACGCGATCAAATACGTCTTCTTCGGCGGGCTGCTGGCCGCTTTCCTGGCCCTGGCCTGATCGGCGTTTACAGAAGATCGATCCGGCCCGCCGCCTGCAGGCCGAGCACCAGCGATGCGATGTGGATCGAATGGACGATGCTGCCGTCCATCGCCTGTCGCAGCGCCTCGCGGAAGGGTAGAAGCTCGACGGCGATGACCTCGGATTCGTCCGCTGCCGGCGGACGGATCGGGGTGACGCCTTCGGCAAGGACGACATAGGCCCGGTTGGCGTGGTTCGCCGGGTTGGGCGACAGCGTGCCGACCAGTTGCATCCGCGCGGCGCCGCCGTAGCCGGTCTCTTCCAGCAGCTCCCGGGCCGCCGTGGCCACGGGGTCGCGGTCAGCCGGATCCATCATGCCGGCGGGCAGTTCGAGCGAGACCCGGCCCAGCCCGTGCCGATACTGCCGGGCCAGCACCAGGTTGTCATCGCGGTCCAGCGCGACGACCTGGACCCAGTCGGGATACTCCAGGACATAGTAGGGCGCGATCGAGGCCCCGGCGCTGGTCACGCAATCATCCGCGCGGACCGAGATCCAGCGGTCGCGATGGATATGGCGCGATCCAGTGACGGTCCAGGGTTGAAGGGGAGGCTTGGTCATTCTTCGGCCACGCTGGTCCGGTCATCATCGGGATTGCAGATACAGCGCAGGACGGGGCGGGATGCAAGCCCCTCCGGCCAGCCCGGCGGGAGACGACGTGTGAGCGGGTTCGAACGGTTCGTTGCGATCGACTGGTCGGGCGCCCGCGGGCTCTATGACGGCATCGCCGTCGCCGAATGCCGGGTGGGAGTGGCCGGGCCGGCGCTGCTGCCGCCACCGTCCGGACGATGCTGGACCCGCGGCGCCGTCACCGAATGGATCGCGGCCCAGGCCGGTGGTGCCGGCCGGATGCTCATCGGCATCGACTGCGCCTTCTCGCTGCCCTTTGCCACCGCAGCCGCCTATCTGCCGCCCGGCGGCGATGCCCGCGCGCTGTGGGCGCTGGTCGATCGGGTCACGGCCGAAGCAGCGGATTTCCACGGTGCCGATTTCGCCCGCCATGCCGACTACACCCCGGATTTCTGGCTTCGTGGCCCGCGCCCGGCGGGCTGGGTCGAGCCGCATCGCGCCACCGAGATGGCCTGCCGCCGCGACGGGCTGGGCGCGCCGGACAGTCCGTTCAAGCAGTTCGGGCCGAAGACGGTGGGGCCGGGCGCCCTGGCCGGGATGCGGGTGCTGCACCATCTCCGCGCCCGCCTCGACGGGCAGCTCGCGGTCTGGCCGTTCGAACCCTTGGGCGGCCACCCCGTGGTGATGCTCGAGATCTTTCCGCGCCTGTTCTGGCGCCGGGCCGGCCGCACCGCCAGCGCCAAGGTGCGCGACCGTGGCGATCTGGATGCGGCGCTGGCGCGGCTCGGCAGCGGCCCTGCGGTCGCGGCGGATCCGCTGACCGACCATGCCACCGATGCGCTGATCGCCGCCGCCGGAATGCGGGGGATGGCTACCGATCCCACCGCCTGGTCGCCACCCGGTCTCGACGCCGCGACGGCCCGGACCGAGGGCTGGATCTTCGGGGTGCGGGGATGAAGGCGCTGCGCCTGTTGCTGGCCACCGTCGCCGCGCTGCTATCGACCCTGTTTGGTCTTGCCGTGCTGTATGTCGCGACCGCCCTGGCCCTGGCCCTGGTTCCGGCCGATGGCCGACCGCAGGTTGCGGCTGCTGCGGAGGCGCCGGCCTATGTCTGTGCCAGCCTGGCCCACACCGACATCGTCCTGCCGGCGCGGGATGGGCAGACGGACTGGCCCGCGGTGTTCCCCGATGCGGCGCC
>NZ_JBYRFX010000574.1:0-3746 GCF_057815775.1 Inquilinus sp. | reverse complement strand
TGAAATCCGGCGCGGTCGCCATCGCCTATGAGACCGTCACCGACGCCCGCGGCGGCCTGCCGTTGCTGGCACCGATGAGCGAGGTCGCCGGGCGGATGTCGATCCAGTGCGGCGCCCATTGCCTGGAGAAGATCCAGGGCGGCCGCGGCATGCTGCTGGGCGGCGTGCCCGGCGTGCCGGCGGCGAAGGTGGTGGTGCTGGGCGGCGGCGTGGTCGGCACCAACGCGGCGCGCATGGCGATGGGGCTGGAAGCCCATGTCACCGTGATCGACAAGTCGCTGCAGCGACTGAAGGAGCTGGACCTGCAGTTCGGCGCCGAGCTGAACACGATCTACTCCACCGTCGACGCGATCGAGGAATACGTCACCGGGGCCGATCTGGTGATCGGCGCGGTGCTGGTCCCCGGCGCGGCGGCGCCGCGGCTGGTGACCCGCGCCATGATCGCCAAGATGAAGCCGGGTTCGGTCGTGGTCGACGTCGCCATCGACCAGGGCGGCTGCTTCGAGACCTCGCGGGCCACCACCCATGACGACCCGACCTACGTCGTCGACGGCGTGGTGCATTATTGCGTCGCCAACATGCCGGGCGGCGTGGCGCGGACCTCGACCGTGGCGCTGAACAATGCCACCCTGCCCTTCGCCCTGGCGCTGGCCGACAAGGGCTATCGCCGGGCCTGCCTCGACGATCCGCATCTGCGCGAGGGGCTGAATATCCATTCCGGCCAGGTCACCAACAAGCCGGTGGCCGACGCGTTGGGCCTCAACTACGTCCCGGCCGAAGTGGTGCTGCGCGCCGCCTGAGGTCTCGGGACCGGAAACGATAGGGCCGCCGGAGCGATCCGGCGGCCCTGTCTTTTGACCCTCAATCGTAGAAGGCCGGCGCCTGCTTGAAGCCGGGCCAGGCCTCCGGGTCGTGGCCGGTCACCACGGTCGCGCCGACCCGCTCGGCCAGGGTGCGCAGCTTGCGCACCGACCGCACGGTGTCGATGGTCGAGGCCAGGAAGCCCGGCAGCGCCTTCTCGTTCCAATGATCCATGGTGTAGGCGGCATCGACCGCCAGCAGCATCGGCCTGCTGTTCGGCAGGGTGACCAGGAATGACTGGTGCCCGACCGAATGGCCCGGCGTGAACACCAGGCGCAGCGTGCCGTCGCCGTACAGGTCGTAGCCGTCGGTCGCCTCGCCCTCCAGGAACTGCCATTTGAGTCCTGGCCGGTCGAAATCCTTGCGGGCATAGGCGCCGGCGGCGAACCAGTCCGGGGTGAAAGCGTATTCGTATTCCCGGCGCTGCACGATGTGGGTGGCGTTCGGGAATCGGCCGATCGCGCCGGTGTGGTCGGAATGCAGATGCGACAGCACCACGCTGCGGATGTCCTCCGGCCGCAAGCCGAGCGCCGCCAGCTGGGCGACGCAGCCCTGGCTCTCGGTCATGACAGGGCGGAAGACGTCGACCACGTCACCCCAATAGCCGCGCGGATCGGCCAAGCCCTCGGCCGCCAGCCCGCCATCGATGACGACGGCCCCCTTGGGATGGGTGAGCAAAAACCAAGGAATCGGGATCTCGTAATCGGCCCCGTTGCCCTGGTTCATCTTGATGTCGTGCACCTTGCAGCGCTGGGTGCCGGACTGGAACATGTACAGCCGGATGTCGGTCATGGGCGGTCTCTCGCAGGTGCCGGGACCGATGCCCCGGCCCGCCCTTGAATACCAGCACCGCCGGAGACGAGGTCAGGCCTGCGGCTGCAGACCGGACCTGCGATCCCGCGGGGTTGCGTCAGTCGTAGTAGGCCGGGGCCTGCTTGAACCCGGGCCAGGCGTCCGGATCATGGCCGGTCACCACAGTCGCACCGACCCGTTCGGCCAGGGTGCGCAGCTTGCGCACCGACCGCACCGTGTCGACGGTCGAGGCCAGGAAACCCGGCAGCGCCTTCTCGTTCCAATGGTCCATGGTGTAGGCGGCGTCGATGGTCAGCAGCATCGGCCCGGTCTTCGGCAGGGTGACCAGGAAGGACTGGTGCCCGGGTGCATGGCCCGGCGTGAACACCATGCGCAGCGTGCCGTCGCCGTAGAGGTCGTAGTCGTCGGTCGCCTCGCCCTCCAGGAACTGCCACTTCAGGCCCGGGCGGTCGAAATCCTTGCGGATATAGCCGCCGGCGGCGAACCAGTCCGGGGTAAAGGCGTATTCGTATTCGCGGCGCTGGACGATGTGGGTGGCGTTCGGGAACCGGCCGATGGCGCCGGTGTGGTCGAGATGCAGATGCGACTGCACGACGTAGCGGATGTCGTCCGGCCGCAGCCCGAGGGTGGCCAGCTGCGCGAGGCAGCCCTGGCTCTCCGTCATCACCGGCCAGTAGACGTCGACGATGCCGCCCCAATAGGCACGTGGGTCGGCCACGCATTCGACCGCGGTACCGCCGTCGATGACGATGTTGCCCTTGGGATGGGTGATGAGGAACCACGGCACCGGGATCTCGTAATCCGCGCCGTTGCCCTGGTTCATCTTGATGTTGTGCACCTTGCACTTCAGCGTGCCGGTCTGGAACATGTACAGACGGATGTTGGTCATCGGGCCCTCCCTTTGAATGAACGGGGGTGCGCTACCAGTTCGCGATCGAGGCTTGCAGGATCCGCTCGAGGTCGCCGCGATCGACCGGCTTGGGGGCGCCGACCAGCAGCCGCTGCTGCTTCAGCGCACCATCGACCAGCGCCGGGATATCCGCCTCGGCATAGCCCAGCTCGGCGATGCCGCGCGGGGCGCCGACCTGCTTCATCAGCGCGATCAGCGCATTCGGCAGGCTGTCCGGCCCGGGATCGCTGACCGGTCGTCCGGTCAATAGCTCTGCCGCCTGGATGTGCTTCGCCGGTGCTGAATCGTAGGTGAAGCGGAACGCCGCTGGTGAGGTGACGATAACGGAATAGCCATGCGGCACGAAGGCGTGGTCGCGGCTGTAGCCGGCGGCGTGGAACACGTGCTTCAGCCCGGCGATCGGATAGGCGCAGGCGTGCGGGATGTGCACCCCGGCGGTGCCGAAGCCGATGCCGGCCATGGTGGCGCCGAGCATCATCATGCCCCGGGCCTCCAGGTCATCGCCATCCGCCACCGCGCGGGCCAGGAGGCGGCCGCCGAAATCCATCGCCTTCAGCGACCAGATGTCGGCCACCGGATTGCTGCCCTGGTAGGGCGGCCGGTCGTCCGGCGAGGCCGGGCGCGGCCGGGCGTCGAACGGTTTGGAGATATAGGATTCGATGGCGTGGCAGATCACGTCGAGCCCGGCCGAGGCGGTGACGCCGGCCGGGGTGGTCCGCGCCAGCTCCGGGTCGACCACGGCCAGGGTCGGCCGGATATAGCGGTGCGAAATGCCGGTCTTCAGCTTGAGGTCGGGGATGTCGAGGATGGCGACCGTCGTCGCCTCCGACCCCGAGCCGGAGGTGGTCGGCACCGCGATCAGAGGGAACAGCGGCCCCGGCGGCTTACGGCCGCCGCCGATCGGCGCGTTGACGTAATCCATGATCGCGCCGCCATGGCGCTTGATCAGGTTGGCGACCTTGGCCGTGTCGATGGTCGACCCGCCGCCCAGCGCGACGAAGCCGTCGACATCGGCCGTGGCTGAGAAATCCGCGGCACGCGACAGCGAGTCGAGCGTCGGCTCCACCGCGATGTCCTCGAACCTGACGACGCCGATGCCGGCGCGTTCGATGATCCCGGCGACCCGGTCGACCAGGCCGAATTCATGCAGCGCCGGGTCGCT
>NZ_JBYRFX010000573.1:0-3164 GCF_057815775.1 Inquilinus sp. | reverse complement strand
GGCCGGGCTGCACACCGGCACCAGCCTTTCGACGAACAGCCTGGTCCAGGCCGCCCCGGCGACGGGAGCCCGGCTCATCCGCAGGGCGAAATCGAAGCCGTCGACGGGAAACCCGACCTGGCCCCGCGAGGTGTCGACGCTGACGCTGACATTCGGCCACCGCTTGCTGAAGCCGTGCAGCCGCGGCAGCAGCCAGCGGGAGGCGAGGGTCGGGGCGCAGCTCACCGCGATGGTGCGGTTGGCCCGGTGGTTCGGCAGGCGCTGCGTCCCCATCGCGATCAGCGACAGCGCCTCGGAGACATAGGGCAGGTAGTCCGCCCCGGCCGGGGTCAGCGACAGCGTCCGCGGCTCGCGCACGAACAGCTCGACGCCCAGCACCTGTTCCAGCCCGACGATGCCGTGGCTGACCGCGCTGGGCGTCACGTTCAGCTCCGCCGCCGCGCGCTTGAAGCTGCGATGCCGCCCGACCGCCTCGAAGAAGCGCAGGGGCGAAAGCGGTGGCAGTCGAAGCGGCATCAGGCGTCCCCAGCAGCGGCCCGCCCGGCACCACCGGTGCCGCGGATGCGGGCGCCGCTAGTCTGGCCGATCCGCGGACGGGCCGTCGAGGCTCGCGGCGACGGTGGCGAGGATTTCGTCCGACAGGGCCGGATCGCCCGCGGCCCGCGCCAGCACCATCGCCCCGATCATCCCGGCCCAGGCGGTGATCGCCTGGGCGCGCCGCCCGGCCTCGGACGATGCTGACGCAAGCGGGGTGAAACGATCGATCTGGGCCTTCAGCCCCTCGGCGAAGACCTGTTGGGCGGCGCCGCCCTGGCGGGCGACATCGGTGGCCAGCGCGGCGAAGGGGCAGCCTTCGCCGACACGGCCACGGTGATCCGGCGTCAGATAGGCGCCGGCGGCGACACCCAGGCCGCTGCCCGGCACCATCTGTCCCACCCGGGTCCAGGCCTCATCCGACCCGGCCACGGCATGGGCGAAGGCCTGGACGGCCAGATCCTGCTTCGATTTGAAATGGCCGTAGAAGGCGCCATGGGTCAGCCTGGCCGCCGTCATGATGTCGGCCACCCCGACGCGGTCGAAGCCCTTTTCCCGGAACATGCTGGCCGCGGCGTCGAGAATCCGCCGGCGGTGTTCCAGGACCTGGTCGCGCGTCACCTTCATCGCCCATTCCGTCCACAAGCCTGTTGACATCTGTATATTACGATCATCATCTTAAGGCAATCATGATGATCGTCATGATTAATCGAATAGGCCGTCACTGGGCGGCAACGGGAGCGATCCATGCGGTACAGGGTGTTCGGCCGGAAGACCGGTCTGCGGGTTTCGGAGCTGGCGTTGGGTGCTGGCCTGTTCGGCACAAGCTGGGGCTATGGCGCCGATCCGGCCGAGGCGCGACGGGTCTTCGACGGCTATGCCGAGGCCGGCGGCAACTTCATCGACACCGCCGACAGCTATCAGGTCGGCGAGTCGGAGACGCTGGTCGGGGAATTCGTCGGGGCGGACCGGGACGAATTCGTCATCGCCAGCAAATACACCTTGAGCCCCACGGCCGCCGGCAGCCTCGCCTCCACCGGCAACAGCCGCAAAAATATGATGCAGTCGGTCGAGGCCAGCCTGAAGCGGCTGAACACCGACCGGATCGACCTGTACTGGGTGCATATGCCCGACGGCATGACCCCGACCGAGGAGATCGTGCGCGGCCTGGATGACCTCAGCCGCGCCGGCAAGATTCTCTATGCCGGCCTGTCCGATTTCCCGGCCTGGCGCGTCGCCCGTGCCGTGACGATCGCGGAGCTGCGCGACGCCGCGCCGATCGTCGGCCTCCAGGTCGAATACAGCTTGGTCGAGCGCACGCCGGACCGCGAATTGCTGCCGATGGCGGAGGGGCTGGGCCTCGGCACCGTTGCCTGGTCGCCGCTCGGCGGCGGCGTCCTGACCGGCAAGTACCGCCGCGGCGAGACCGGGCGGTCCACAACCTTCAAGCGGCTGTTCCATGAGGAGAACAGCGCACAGCGCTCCGCCATCCTGGACACGCTGCAGGCGGTGGCGGACGAGACCGGCGCCAATTCCGGCCAGGTGGCGATCGCTTGGATCGGCGGGCGCGGCATCATCCCGATCATCGGGCCGCGCAACCGCGCCCAGCTCGACGACAATCTCGGCGCCACCCGGGTGAGCCTGAGCGCGGAGCAGCGGCGCCGCCTGGACGAGGCCAGCGCCGTACCGCTGGGCTTCCCGCACGACATGCTGGCCGCAGACGCGCAGCGCAACCGCTTGGCCGGCGGCAAGCTGGACCAGCTCGACCCGTCGACGACCCTGGTCGCCTGACCTACTCCAGCGGCAGCAGCAGCGCCTCGATCTGGCCGGGATAGCGGGTCAGCAGGGTGGTGGCCTTCTGCCGGAACACCGGGTCCTTGTAGGCGCGGGCGGCGGCCAGCAGGTTGCCCACGGCTTCGTCCAGGCCGTCGCCCGCCGTCAGCTCCTGATACGGCCAGGAGGCATCGAGGTTGCCGGCCGCGTTGACATAGCCGGCGACGAAGGCATAGCCCGCCTTCAGCCCATGGCTGTCGAGGCTGAACTGCCACAGATCGGTCGGGTCGGTGTCGCCATTGGTCAGCCCGGCATCGACCAGCTCGGCATAGCGGCCGAGGCGGCTGAAGGCCTGCAAGTTGAACTGGCTGTAGTGGAAAGGCCGCGTCCGCTCCAGCTCCGCCATCTGGCGGCCATCCTTGTCGAACTGGCCGGCGACCCGGCGCAGCGCCGCGATCTTCAGCTGGCGCTTGGCCAGATCCTGCTGGTCGGTGAACAGCGAGAACGCCACCACCTGCGCGTCGTACCAGGTGCCGTGGTTGTTGTGCCAGTTGCCCTCTTCGAAGCCGTTCTCGCTGGCCAGCAGCCACAGGTCGAAGATGCGGTACCACAGCCGGATCGCCTGGTAGTCGATCTCGCGCAGCGCATTGCTGGGACGGATCAGCTCGACCGCATCCATCACGTCGATTAAGGCGCGGCTGTCGATGATGCCGATTCCGCGGCCGTCGACGATGCCGGGGATGGCCTGGGCATAGGTCATGTTGGGGTTCATCCGCGTCGCCGGCGCGACGAACCAGGTGCGCAGCATTCCGGCCGCCTTCACCGCGTATTTCGGGTCGCGGGTGAAGGTGTAAGCC
>NZ_JBYRFX010000572.1:0-3057 GCF_057815775.1 Inquilinus sp. | reverse complement strand
CCCAGGCGGTTGGCGCCGTGGACCGAGACGCAAGCCGCTTCGCCCACGGCGAACAGGCCCTGCACGACCGTTTCCGGATTGCCGTCGGCGCCGATAGTCATGACCTCGCCGTGAGAGTTCGTCGGGATACCGCCCATGTTGTAGTGGACGGTCGGGACGACCGGCAGCGGCTGGCGCGTCAGGTCGACGCCCGCGAATATCTTGCCGCTCTCGGTGATGCCCGGCAGGCGCTCGGCCAGCACCTTGGGATCGATGTGATCGAGGTGCAGGTAGATGTAGTCCTTGTTCGGGCCGACGCCGCGGCCCTCGCGGATCTCGATCGTCATCGACCGGCTGACCACGTCGCGCGACGCCAGGTCCTTGGCCGAGGGGGCGTAGCGCTCCATGAAGCGCTCACCCTCGCTGTTGGTCAGGTAGCCGCCCTCGCCGCGCACGCCCTCGGTGATCAGGCAGCCGGCGCCGTAGATGCCGGTCGGGTGGAACTGCACGAACTCCATGTCCTGCAGCGGCAGGCCGGCGCGGGCCGCCATGCCGGCGCCGTCGCCGGTGCAGGTGTGGGCCGAGGTGCAGGAGAAATAGGCCCGGCCGTAGCCGCCCGTCGCCAGCACCGTCTGGTGGCCGAGGAAGCGGTGGATCGTGCCGTCGTCCAGGTTCCAGGCCATGACGCCGCGGCACACGCCCTCGTCGTCCATGATCAGGTCGAGCGCGAAATACTCGATGAAGAACTCGGCGTCGTGTTTCAACGCCTGTTGATACAGCGTGTGCAGCATGGCGTGGCCGGTGCGGTCGGCCGCGGCGCAGGTGCGGTAGGCGCGGCCCTTGCCGTATTCCGTGGTCATGCCGCCGAAGGCGCGCTGGTAGATCTTGCCCTCTGCCGTGCGGCTGAACGGCATGCCGTAGTGCTCAAGTTCGATGATCGCAGGGACCGCTTCGCGCACCATGTATTCGATCGCGTCTTGGTCGCCCAGCCAGTCCGACCCCTTGATGGTGTCGTACATGTGCCAGCGCCAGTCGTCCGGCCCCATGTTGCCGAGCGCGGCAGAGACGCCGCCCTGGGCCGCCACGGTGTGGCTGCGGGTCGGGAAGACCTTGGTGATGCAGGCGGTCTTCAGCCCCTTCTCGGCCATGCCGAAGGTGGCGCGCAGACCCGCACCGCCGCCGCCCACCACGACGACGTCGTACTGGTGATCGATGATCGTATAGGACGCAGGCATCGGGTTATCCCAGGATGGCGATCTTGAGGACGGAGACGATCATGGCCGCCCCCAGGAACAGGGCCAGACCCTTGGTCGCCAGGTCGGCGATCAGCTTGGTGTGGTGGCCGTGGACGTAGTCCTCATAGACCTCGGTCACGCCATTGGCACCGTGATGCAGGCCGATGGCGATGAACAGGATGAACAGGGCGGCGTTGATCGGATGGCCGATCCAGGCCCGCACCTCCGGCAGCGGCGCGCCGAGATGGGCGATCACCGCGATGACGAACCAGATCGTCAGCGGGATCAGCGCCAGCGCGGTGACACGCAGGGTGCGCCAGTGCAGGAAGCCGGATTTGGCCGAGCCGAGTCCGCGGGCATGCGCCAGCGGATTGCGGAGAGAGGTGTCCTTGGTCGTCATCACCACACCACCAGGCCGACGATCCAGGCCAGCACCGTGAGCACGCCGGTGGCGATCAGGACGGCATAGCCGGTCTTGTGCATCGTCGGCAGGTCGTAGCCATAGCCGGCATCCCAGGCTAGGTGCCGGATGCCAGAGCACAAATGGTAGAACAGCGCCACCGACCAGCCGAACAGCATCAGCAGGCCGAGCCAGGAGCCGAGGAACCACTGCGCGTTTTCGAAGGCGGCGGGGCCGGCGGCCGCGGCGATCACCCACCACGCCAGCAGCAGCGTGCCGACGGTCAGGGCGATGCCGGTGGCGCGGTGCAGGATCGACGTCACCATGCTGATCTGCCAGCGGTAGATCTGCAGATGGGGCGAGAGAGGCCTCGGCCGTTTCTGAGGAATTGCCTCGGAGGCGGACATGCGGATCTACTCCGGCACGCAAAAGGGCACTCAGGCGCGGCGCGGCGTGTCGCGAATGCGCCTGAACGGGTCGTCAGTGACTTACGCGCCGCACTGCAGCAAGTCAACGAACAGCCCAATTATTTCAAGCGGATGCGAGCCGTTCTCAATTGGCCGGCGGCTGGCCCGCGGCCCGTTCGGCGATGGCCCGGTCCAACGCCACCAGCCGTTCCGCCTCGCTGACATGCAGCGCCTCGACCAGCCGGCCGTCGACGACGGTGACGCCGAGCCCGGCGGCACGGGCCGCAGCGTGCGCCGCGATCACTCGATGGGCATTCTCGACCGCCTCGGCGCTGGGGGCGAAGGCGGCGTTGGCGGCGGCGATGGTCCTGGGGTGGATCAGCGACTTGCCGTCGAAGCCCAGCGCCGCGCCCTGGCGGCACGACTCGGCGAGGCCGGCCTCGTCCTCCAGGTCGAGATGCACGCCGTCGATCACGGTCAGGCCGTAGGCACGGCCGGCCAGCAGGCACAGGCCCAAGGCGGTCAGCAGCGGCTGCCGCCCCGGCTCATGCGCCGCCCGCAGATCCTTGGCCAGGTCGGAGGTGCCGAGGATCAGCCCGGTCACGCGCCCCCCCGCAAGGCGTGGCGTCGCCCCGGCGATGGCGGCGGCGTTCAGCACGCCCAGCGGCGTCTCGATCATGCACCACAGGGTCAGGCTGTCGGGTGCCCCGGCGGCACTCAGGGCGGCGCCGGCTTCACGCACGGTCTCCGGCCGCTCGACCTTGGACAACACGATTCCATCGGCACCGCTGTCGGCGATGGCGACCAGATCCTCCGCGCCCCAGGGGGTCTCGGGCGCATTGGCGCGGACCAGCACCTCGCGCGGCCCCCAGCCGCCGGCCCGGACCGCGGCGACCACCCGCTCGCGCGCCGCGGGCTTGGCCTCCGGCGTGACCGCGTCCTCGAGGTCGAGAATCAGCCCGTCGGCGGGCAGGGTGCGGGCCTTGTCGAGCGCGCGGGCATTGGCACCGGGAACATAGAGCAGCGAACGGCGGGG
>NZ_JBYRFX010000571.1:0-1550 GCF_057815775.1 Inquilinus sp. | reverse complement strand
GAAGCGGACCACGAGATGCAGCCCGACCTTGGCGCCCTCGATCTCCACGCCTGTCCCGAAGGCGGCCTGCAGCGCCGCGACCAGCGTATCGCGGCGGCGCTGGTTGCGCCGGCGGGTGCGGCGGATGTGGCGTTCGAAATGGCCATCGCGGATGAGATGGGCGAACACCGCCTGGTCGAGCGAAGCGGTGTGACGGTCGGTCAGCTGCTTGGCGTGCAGGAACGGCCCGACAAGGTCCGGCGGCAGCACCATGTAGCCGAGGCGCAGGCCCGGCGACAGCACCTTGGACACCGTGCCGGAATAGATCACCAGCCCGGCACGGTCGAGCGCCTGCAGCGATTCGACCGGCCGGCCCTCGTAGCGGTACTCGCTGTCGTAATCGTCCTCGAAGACATAGGTGCCGCCGCGCTGGGCCCAATCCAGCAGGGCCAGCCGGCGCGCCACCGGCATCACCCCGCCAGTCGGGAATTGGTGGCCGGGGGTGACGTAAGCCAGTCGCGCCTCGCCGGTCGGCGGCGGCAGGCGGGCGGTGTCCATGCCCTCGGCATCGACCGGGACGCGCAGCAGCCGGGCGCCGATCGCCTCGAAGGCCAGGCGGGCGCCGCTGTAGCCTGGATCCTCGATCACCACGGTGTCGCCGGGGTCGACCAGCACCCGGAGCGCCAGGTCGACCGCCTGCTGCGAACCGTTGACGATCAGGATCTGCTCCGGCCGCGCCCGCACCGCCCGGACCCGGCTGAGATAGTCGGACAGGGCGGCGCGCAGCTCCGGCAGCCCTTGCGGGTTCTCGTAGAGATAGGGCTTGTCGGCCCGCCGCCGGATCTCGCGCAGCAGCAGCCGGCGCCAAGTGTCGGCCGGGAAGTCGGCGGCGCTGACCGTGCCGTAGTCGAAGCTGTAGCGGAAGCCGCCGCGGCGGGTCAGGCTTTCGATGTCCAGGCCGCTCAGCCGCTGGCTGTAGCGCGACAGCCGGGGCGGGCGATGCCCGGCGGCCTCGTCCCCACCCTCCGCCCGCGGCTCGACCCCCGCCGGCAGTGCCGCGCCGACGAAGGTGCCGGCACCGGGCCGGGCCTCGAGATAGCCTTCGGCCAGCAGCTGCTCATAGGCGATCAGCACGGTGTTGCGGGCGATCGCGAACTGGTCCGCCAGGGCGCGGGACGATGGCAGCCGGGTGCCGGGCGTGGTCTCGCCGCTGAGGATCGACGCCTTCAGCTGGTCATAGATCTGGTGCTGCAGCGGCGCGTCGCGGTCGAGACGGATCAGCATGGCCCTCTCCTCGGCACCGGCATCTTCAACCATCCCCCGAAACGACGAAAGGGCGGGGAGATCCCCGCCCTTTCGCACATATCGCAACCGGGTGCCGCCGTGGCGGCAGCGGCCTTACTTGATGCCAGCTTTACTTGATAATCGAGGCGACGACGCCGGCGCCGACGGTGCGGCCGCCTTCGCGGATGGCGAAGCGCAGGCCTTCATCCATCGCGATCGGCGCAATCAGCGTCACCGTCATCGAGATGTTGTCGCCCGGCATCACCATCTCCGTGCCTTCCGGCAGC
>NZ_JBYRFX010000570.1:0-3037 GCF_057815775.1 Inquilinus sp. | reverse complement strand
TGAAGGACAACACGGTGGTCCAGTTCTCCCCCAGCTTCGCGGCGGCGATGGACCCGGACGGCAGCCGCCTGGCGCCGGGCCGGCCGATCATCGTGCGCGGCACCTGGACCCGCGACCGCCACAAGCGCGATGTGCTGAGCGTGGTCGAGATGGGCACCGACGTCTATTCCATGGTCGCCGCCTACTGAGAGTCCACGACGGTCAGGACCGCGGTGGGCCACGACGGTCAAGACCGCGGTGGGCCGTAGCCGAGCCAGCGGTTCAGGTCTTCGGGGTCGACATAGCGCTGCCAGTCGACCGCGGTCTCGATCGCCTCGCTGTCCGGGTAGATTGCCAGCAGGACGCGGTCGACCGCCCCTGCGGGCCCGGCGAAGGGCAGCATCAGCCGGTGATAGCCGAAGCGCCGGAACGGGAAGCGGAAGCGGCGGTGGGTGTAGTGCGGCACGCCCTCGGCCACGCACATGCCATAGGCCTTCATCGCCTCCGCCCGGATCTCTTCGGCATAGAGCTCGTCGACATAGCGGCCGGCGAGGTCGCGCCCGGCAAGGTGGCTGAGGCGGCTGCCGACCACGCGGTAGCGCGGGCGCAGCGGCCCATGCTCGATATCGACGATGGCGAGGTTGGCGATCCAGGGATTGAAGTTGACCGGCAGCAGCGTCTGTTCCGACGGGATCGGCGCGTCGTCGCGCAGCCGGTGCCAGCGGTCCAGCAGGGCGCCCAGTTCCGCATGGCCGGACGCATCGGTTTCCTCCTCCGGCGCACGGCGGGCGGAGACGAGATGGGTGACGAAGCTTGCGAGCAGCCGTTGCATCGAGCCTGAGATAATGCCGCACCAAGACCGAGTATGCGCTCGATCGGGCGCGGAACCACTTCGCCCTTGGAGCGGTGAATTCATCTGGTGCAGGAATAGCGCAGGTTCGGCCCTCCCGGACAGACGCGTGTTCGGACGGGATCGAACCCGCCGGGCACAACCTCCGGCTGCGGCGACAGAGCAAAGAGGCCCATGACCGAGCACCAGATCGCCACCGCCGGGTTGCCGATGGACAAAGCGTGACCCCGCCCCTGCCCCCCTTGCCGATCGACGAGGCGCTGCCGGCGCTGCGCCACGCGCTGGCCGGGGGCGGCCGCGCCGTGCTGCAGGCGCCGCCCGGCGCCGGCAAGACCACCCGGGTGCCGTTGGCGCTGCTGGGCCAGACCTGGCTGGGTGACGCCAAGATCGTGATGCTGGAGCCGCGGCGGATCGCGGCCCGCGCTGCGGCCGGCCACATGGCGTCGCTGCTGGGCGAAAAGGTCGGCGACACCGTCGGCTATCGCATCCGCATGGACCGCAAGATCGGGCCGCGCACCCGGATCGAGGTGGTGACCGAGGGCATCCTGACCCGGATGCTGCAGGACGACCAGGCGCTGGAAGGCGTCGGCGCCCTGATCTTCGACGAATTCCACGAGCGCAGCCTGAACGCCGATCTCGGCCTCGCTTTGGCGCTGGAGACCCGCGGCACGCTGCGCGACGACCTGCGCCTGCTGGTGATGTCGGCGACACTGGATGGCGAGCCGGTGGCGCGGCTGCTGGGCGATGCGCCGCTCATCACCTCGGCCGGCCGCGCCTTTCCGGTGGAGACCCAGCACCGGCCGCCCCGCGCCGGCGAGGCGATCGAGGATGCGGTGGCCCGCGCGGTGCGCGACGCGCTGGCGGAGGAGAGCGGCAGCCTGCTGGTGTTCCTGCCCGGCGCGCGGGAGATCCGCCGGGTGCAGGCCAGGCTGTCCGGGCTGGGCGACAAGGTGATCGTCGCGCCGCTGTATGGCGACCTGACCGGGGCGGCGCAGGATCAGGCAATCCGCCCGGCGCCGGCGGGCAGCCGCAAGGTGGTGCTGGCGACCAACATCGCCGAGACCAGCCTGACCATCGAGGGCGTGCGCGTGGTGATCGACAGCGGCCTGGCCCGCGCGCCGCGCTTCGACCCGCGCACTGGCATGAGCCGGCTGGAGACCGTGACGATCGCCCGCGCCGCCGCCGACCAGCGCCGTGGTCGTGCCGGCCGGACCGAGCCGGGGATGTGCTGGCGGCTGTGGGCCAAGGCCGGCGAGGGCGCCATGGCGCCGTTCGCGCCGCCGGAGATCCTGGTGGCCGACCTGGCGCCGCTGGCGCTGGAGCTGGCGCTCTGGGGTGTGGTTGGGGGGGGCGGCGGCGACCTGTCCTGGCTGGACCCGCCGCCGGCCGCCGCCCTGGCCCAGGCCCGGGCGCTGCTGGCCGATCTCGGCGCCCTCGACGGCGCTGGCCGACCGACCGCGCATGGCAAGGCGATGGCCCGGCTGCCGCTGCACCCGCGGCTGGCGCATATGGTGCTGCGTGCCAAGGCCGACGGCATCGGCGGCGTCGCGGCCGACATCGCGGCGATCCTGGAGGGCCGCAAGCCGGTGGCCGAGACCGATCTGCGCAGCTCGATCGAGGCGCTGCGCCGTGTCAGGGACGACCCGGCGATTGCCCGGCTGCGCGAGGCGGCACGCGACATCGGCCGGCGCTTTGATCTGGGCCATGGCGGAGGCCCGGAGGATGCCGGCGCCCTGCTGGCGCTGGCCTATCCCGACCGGGTGGCGCGGCGGCGGCCGGGCGTGCGCGGCAGCTTCCTGATGGCCAATGGCCGCGGCGCCTCGGTGCGGGAGACAGACCCGCTCGCCGGTGCCGACTTCCTCACCATCGCCGAGACCGATGATGCCGGGCGCGAGGCCCGCATCCTGGCGGCCGCACCGCTGGACGCCGCGACTTTGGAGTCGGTGCTGGGCGACCGCATCACCTGGATCGAAAGCGTCACCTGGGATGCGGCCGAGCAGGCTGTCGCCGCCCGGCGGCAGCGCCGGCTCGGTGCCCTGGTGCTGGCCGATGCCGCGCTGCCGAAGCCGGCGCCCGAGGCGGTGGCGGCGGCGATGCTGGAGGGCGTGCGCCGGCTCGGCCTCGACGCCCTGCCCTGGCGCGACGGTGCCGCGGCGCTGCGCCGGCGGGTCGGCTTCGCCCACACCCTGGAGGGCGAGGCCTGGCCCG
>NZ_JBYRFX010000569.1:0-4998 GCF_057815775.1 Inquilinus sp. | reverse complement strand
GTTCATGGCAACGCCTGCCGCAGGTCCCGCTACGCCGTCGCGCGAAGATTTCGCACAATTGCTCGAGGAGTCGTTCTCTCAGGGCAGCCCCTCGGAAGGCACCGTCGTCAAGGGCAAAGTCGTCGGCATCGAAAAGGACCTGGCAGTCATCGACGTGGGCGCGAAGACCGAGGGTCGAGTCGCGCTGCGCGAATTTGCCGGCCCGGGCCGGCAAGCTGACATCAAAATCGGCGACACGGTGGAGGTTTATCTCGAGCGCGTCGAGAATGCGCTCGGCGAAGCCGTTCTCTCGCTCGACAAGGCGCGCCGAGAGGAGAGCTGGGGCAAGCTCGAGAAGGCCTTCCAGAACAACGATAAGGTCACCGGCATCATCTCAAGCCAGGTCAAAGGTGGCTTCACCGTCGATCTCGACGGCGCGGTGGCCTTCCTGCCGCGTTCGCAGGTCGACATCCGTCCGATCCGCGATGTCGGCCCGCTGATGAACGTCAACCAGCCGTTCCAGATCCTGAAAATGGATCGCCGGCGCGGCAACATCGTCGTCTCCCGTCGTACGGTACTGGAAGAGACCCGTGCCGAGCAGCGGCAGGAGCTGGTGCAGAACCTCGAAGAGGGTCAGGTCATCGACGGCGTGGTCAAGAACATCACCGACTACGGTGCGTTCGTTGATCTCGGCGGTATCGACGGCCTGTTGCACGTCACCGACATCGCCTGGCGTCGCGTCAATCACCCGACCGAAGTGCTCAACATCGGTCAGCAGGTGAAGGTCAAGATCATCAAGATCAACCATGAGACGCATCGCATCTCGCTGGGCATGAAGCAGCTGCTGGAAGATCCTTGGCAGGGCATCGAGGCGAAGTTCCCGGTCGAAGCAAAGTTCCGCGGCCGCGTCACCAACATCACGGACTACGGTGCGTTCGTGGAGCTCGAGCCGGGCATCGAAGGACTGATCCACGTCTCCGAGATGTCCTGGACCAAAAAGAACGTTCACCCTGGCAAGATCGTCTCCACCTCTCAGGAGGTCGAGGTGATGGTGCTCGACGTCGATCCGGTGAAGCGCCGCATCAGCCTCGGGCTGAAGCAGTGCCTGCCGAACCCGTGGGAAGTGTTCGCCGAGAAGTACCCGGCCGCCACCGAACTCGAAGGCGAGGTCAAGAACATCACCGAGTTCGGTCTGTTCGTCGGCCTGCCGGGCGAGATCGACGGCATGGTTCACCTCTCCGACATCGCCTGGGATCGTTCCGGCGAAGAGGCGATCCAGGAGTTCAAGAAGGGCGACCAGGTCAAGGTCAAGGTCCTCGACGTCGATGTCGAGAAGGAGCGCATCAGCCTCGGCATGAAGCAGCTCACCGAGGACACCTTCGACAAGACGGCCTCCGCCCCCAGCGGCGGTCTGCGCAAGGGTGAAGTCGTCACCGGCACGGTCACGGAAGTGAACGATGGCGGCGTCGAGGTCTCGGTCGGCGACGGCCTGGTCGGGTTCATCCGCAAGTCCGACCTGTCGCGCGACCGGTCGGAACAGCGTCCGGACCGTTTCTCCGTCGGCGACAAGATCGACGCCAAGGTGATGCAGGTCGACCGCGCCACCCGCAAGGTCTCCCTCTCGATCAAGGCCAAAGAGGTCGAGGAAGAGAAGGCGGCGATGGCGGAATTCGGCTCGTCCGACTCGGGTGCGTCTCTCGGCGACATCCTCGGCGCCGCGCTGCGCCGGGCTCGCGAGAACACCACCGAAGAGAAGTAAGCACCAGCCTCACGGCCGGTGCCCGGCCCGCCCCGAAAGGGGCGGGCCTTTTCTTTTGTTGAAGAAGGCATGCGCAGCGCGCGTGCCGGCCCGCCCCGCAAGGAGGCGGGCCTTTTCTTTGGCATGCCTGTATGCGCGTCCCGGCATTGACAAGCCGGGCCTGGAGGCAGAGGGACAGGGCAAGGGGCCAAGGCGCCCCGACCGAGGAAAAGGCCTGTATCGTGAGTGCAGCACCAGCGACCTCCCAGTCGAAGGCGATGGCCGTCCTTCGCGTCTCCAGCGGCAACTTCCTGGAGATGTATGACTTCATGGTCTACGGCTACTACGCCTCCTACATCGGCAAGGCGTTCTTCCCGACCGGGAGCGAGTTCGCCACGCTGATGCTGTCGCTCGGCACCTTCGGCGCCGGCTTCCTGATGCGGCCGCTCGGCGCCCTGGTGCTCGGCGCCTATATCGACCGGCACGGCCGCCGCACCGGGCTGCTGCTGACTCTCGGCCTGATGGCGGTCGGCACCCTGACCATCGGCCTGTTGCCGGGCTATGACACCCTGGGCCTGTTGGCGCCGCTGCTGATCCTGCTCGGCCGGCTGCTGCAGGGCTTCTCGGCCGGGGTCGAGCTCGGCGGCGTCTCGGTCTACCTGGCCGAGATCGCGACCCCGGGGAACAAGGGCTTCTACGCCTCCTGGCAGTCCGGCAGCCAGCAGGTGGCGGTGATCGTCGCCGCCCTGATCGGCGTGCTGCTCAGCACCCTGCTGCCGCCGGAATCGATCAGCCTGTGGGGCTGGCGGGTGCCATTGCTGGTCGGCTGCCTGATCGTGCCGCTGATCTTCCTGCTGCGCCGCTCGCTGGAAGAGACCGAGGCCTTCCAGGCCCGGGCGCACCAGCGCCCGACCGTGGCGCAGATCATGCGTTCGCTGGCCGACAACTGGGTGCTCGTCCTGCTCGGCATGCTGCTGGTGACGATGACCACGGTCAGCTTCTACCTCATCACTGCCTACACCCCGACCTTCGGCAAGCAGGCCTTGCACCTTGCCGACATCGACAGCCTGACGGTGACGCTGTGCGTCGGCATCACCAACCTGATCTGGCTGCCGCTGGCCGGCGCCCTGTCCGACCGCATCGGCCGCACCCCGCTTCTGGTCGCCTGCACCGTGATGATGTTGGTCACCGCCTATCCGGCAATGCTGTGGCTGGTCGACGCCCCGTCCTTCGATCGGTTGCTGGTGGTCGAGCTGTGGCTGTCCTTCCTCTATGGCAGCTACAACGGCGCGATGATCCCGTTCCTGACCGAGATCATGCCGGAAGAGGTGCGCACCGCCGGCTTCTCTCTGGCCTACAGCCTAGCGACGGCGACCTTCGGCGGTTTCACCCCGGCGATCTGCACCTGGCTGATCGAGGCGACTGGCAACAAGGCGATGCCGGGGCTGTGGGTGTCCTTCGCCGCGCTGTGCGGCCTGGCGGCCACTTTGCTCCTGCTGCAGCGCAACCGTTCCGCTGCCGGTCGGGTCCACGTGGCGGGCTGACCGATCGCCCCTGTCCGATCCGGGAAATCCCTTTGGTCATAGGGACTTGCCCTTGCTTTCGGCCCGCCGTGCTGGCACCATCGCCGCTTGCCGTCGGGTCAGGGCAGCGACACCGCAAGAAGCGTGTCGAAACCCGGCGGCGGGCAGGGATCCGGGGGACATGACCAAGTCCGAACTCATCATGCGGCTTGCCGAGCGCAATCCGCACCTCTACCAGCGCGACGTCGAACGTATCGTCACCACGATCTTCGACCGGATCACCGATGCGCTGGCCGACGGCCAGCGGGTCGAACTCCGTGGATTCGGCGCGTTTTCGGTGAAGCACCGCGACGCCCGGATGGGCCGCAACCCGCGCACCGGCGTGGCGGTCGACGTGGCGGAAAAGCTGGTGCCGTTCTTCAAGACCGGCAAGCAGCTGCGTGAGCGCCTGAACACGGACGACTGACCGGGCGGATGCAGGTTTGTCTTGACCGGGCGGGCGACCCGGCCGAGACAACCCGGCGTAACCCCGGCGCCCCGCCTGGCGGCGCCGACCCGTCATTTCGATCGGACGTGGTTTGACTCGACCCGGTGGGGATCCCCATCTCAGGGTTGGACCACCGCCACCGCGAGGGGTAACCCGTGCGCTACATCGCCTGGATCGTCACCGTCCCGTTCGCCCTGCTGCTGCTGTCCTTCGCGATCAGCAATCGCGAGGTGGTGACGCTCGGCCTCTGGCCGCTGCCGTTCCGGACCGACGCGCCGCTCTATCTCGTGGCGCTGGTGCCGCTGCTGTTCGGCATGATCGTCGGCGGCCTCGTCCTCTGGTTCGGTCGCTTCGCCTCCGGCTTCCGCATGCGGCGGCTGGAAAACCGGCTGGCCGCGACCCAGAAGGACCTCGAAGGGCTGAAGTCGCGGCAGCGTACCGGCTCCGCCATCGCCAACCGCAATGCCGGCGATCCGGGGCGGCCGCCCCTGCCCACCGTCCAGACCCGCTGATCCCATGCGCTCCATCGATGCCGCCGCCCTCGACCGGGCGCTCGACACACGCGCGCTGATCGAGGCACTGCGCGACGCCTTCCGCCGCGAGGTCGAGGCGCCGCTGCGCCATCACCACACGGTCCCGACCGACGGCGGAGACGCCACCCTGCTGATCATGCCGGCGTGGGAGCGGGGGCAGGCGATCGGCATCAAGCTGGTGTCGCTGATGCCGGGCAACCCGGCGCGCGACCTGCCCTTCATCGTCGGCTCCTACCTGCTGCTCGACGGCGCCACCGGCGTGCCGCGCGCGATCATGGACGGGCCGACCCTGACCAACCGCCGCACCGCCGCCGCCTCGGCCCTGGCCGCCGACTATCTGGCCCGGCCGGATGCGTCGCGCATGGTGATGGTCGGCGCCGGCACGCTGGCATCGCATTTCATTCGTGCCCACGCCGCGGTGCGGCCGCTGACCGACATCGTGCTGTGGGCCCGGCGGCCGGAGCAGGCGGCGGCGCTGGTCGAAACCTTGGCGGCGGAAGGGCTGCCGGTCCGCGCCGCGACCGACCTCGAAGCCGCGGTGCGCGACGCCGATTTGGTGTCCTGCGCCACCCAGTCGCGCCAGCCGATCGTGCATGGTGCCTGGCTGAAGCCCGGCGCGCATCTCGACCTCGCCGGCGCCTATCTGCCGGCGATGCGGGAAAGCGATGACGAGGCGGTGCGCCGCGCCCGCATCTTCGTCGACACCCGCGCCGGCGAGGTCGAGATGGGAGCCGGGAT
>NZ_JBYRFX010000568.1:0-16044 GCF_057815775.1 Inquilinus sp. | reverse complement strand
CCTCGCCGTCGCAGCTGGGCTACCAACTGGGGCTGGACCAGGCGACGGCCCATTTCCTGGCCCAGGGCGCGACGGAAGCGACGGCCCGGCAGCAGGCCTTCGACTGGATCGGCCAGACGGTCCAGAGCCAGGCTTCTCTGCTGTCCTACATCGATGTGTTCTGGACGCTCGGGGTCGTCGCGGTCGTCATGGTCCCGGTGGCGCTGCTGCTGCGCGGGCAGGCAAGCGGGGCGCACTGATCAGCCCAAAAGCGACGATATCAGTCAGGGCAACGCTGCCAAGCCCGGCACGAATGGTCGCCTTGTCGTCCTGAAATGAAGGACGCGCGTTGGACGAAGCGGATCCCCAGCGTCGACCGCCGGGGATCCGTCGCCGATATCAGGCGATATCGAACCGGTCGAGGTTCATCACCTTGGTCCAGGCCGCCGCGAACTCCTTCACGAGCTGCGCCTGCCCGTCGGCGCTGCCATAGACCTCGGCCAGCGCCCGCAGCTGCGAATGCGACCCGAAGATCAGGTCGACGCGGGTTGCGGTCCACTTGGCCTCGTCCGTCTTCCGGTCCCGGCCCTGGAACACGCCGTGCTGGTCCGCGGACGGATGCCACTTCGTGCCCATGTCGAGCAGGTTGACGAAGAAGTCGTTGGTCAGCACCCCCGGCCGCTTGGTGAAGACGCCATGCGGGGAGTTCCCGGCATTGGCGCCCAGCACGCGCAGGCCGCCGATCAGGGCCGTCAGCTCCGGCGCCGTCAGCGTCAGCAGCTGCGCCCGGTCGGCCAGCAGTTCCTCGGGCGGCAGGCCCTGGGCATTGCCGACATAGTTGCGGAACCCGTCGGCCTTCGGCTCGAGCGGCGCGAAGGACGGGACGTCGGTGTGGTCCTGCGTCGCGTCGGTGCGGCCCGGGGTGAAGGCGACCTGGACATCCTGCCCGCCATCCTTCGCCGCCTTTTCGACCGCAGCGCTGCCGGCGAGGACGATCAGATCGGCCAGCGAGATCTTCTTGCCGCCGGAGGCCGAGGCGTTGAAGTCCTTCTGGATCGCTTCCAGCTTGGACAACACCGTCGCCAGCTGTGCCGGCTGGTTGACCGCCCAGTCCTTTTGCGGCGCCAGGCGGATGCGCGCGCCATTGGCGCCGCCCCGCTTGTCGGAACCGCGGTAGGTCGAGGCCGACGCCCAGGCGGTCGAGACCAGCTCGGGCACAGTGAGGCCGGAGGCGAGGATCTTCGCCTTCAGCGCCGCGATATCGGAGGCATCGACCAGCGGATGGTCGACCGCGGGCACCGGGTCCTGCCAGGCCAGGATCTCCTGCGGCACCAGCGGGCCGAGATACCGGGCGCGCGGGCCCATGTCGCGATGGGTCAGCTTGAACCAGGCGCGGGCGAAGGCGTCGGCAAACTGCTCCGGATGCTCGTAGAAGCGCCGCGAGAACTTCTCATAGGCCGGGTCGAAGCGCAGCGACAGGTCGGTGGTCAGCATCCCCGGCGCGTGCCGCTTCGCCGGGTTGTGCGCGTCCGGCACCTGGTTGGCGCCGGCGCCGTTCTTCGGCGTCCACTGATGGGCACCGGCCGGGCTCTTGGTCAGCTCCCATTCGAATTCGAACAGGTTCTTGAAGAACTCGATGCTCCACTTGGTCGGCGTCGAGGTCCAGGTCACCTCCAGGCCGCTGGTGATCGCATCGCCGGCAAAACCGGCGCCGTGGCTGCTCATCCAGCCCAGGCCCTGGTTGACGATGTCGGAGCCTTCCGGCTCCACGCCGACATGGGTCGCGGGACCGGCGCCATGGGTCTTGCCAAAGCTGTGACCGCCGGCGATCAGGGCAACCGTCTCTTCGTCGTTCATCGCCATGCGGGCGAAGGTCTCGCGGATGTCGCGGGCCGCGGCCACCGGGTCCGGGTTGCCGTTCGGGCCTTCCGGATTGACGTAGATCAGGCCCATCTGCACGGCGCCGAGATGGCCATGCAGCTCGCGGTCGCCGGCGTAGCGCTCATCGCCCAGCCACTTGCCCTCGGGGCCCCAGAAGATGTCCTGGTCGGGTTCCCAGGTGTCGGGCCGGCCGCCGGCGAAGCCGAAGGTCTTGAAGCCCATCGACTCGAGCGCGACGTTGCCGGTCAGGATCAGCAGGTCGGCCCAGGAGAGCTTGCGGCCGTATTTCTGCTTCACCGGCCACAGCAGGCGGCGCGCCTTGTCGAGATTGCCGTTGTCCGGCCAGCTGTTCAGCGGCGCGAAGCGCTGCTGGCCCCGCCCGCCGCCGCCACGGCCGTCGCCGATGCGGTAGGTGCCGGCGCTGTGCCAGGCCATGCGGATGAACAACCCGCCGTAATGGCCGAAATCGGCTGGCCACCACTCCTGCGAGTCGGTCATCACGGCCTTCAGGTCCGCGATCACCGCGTTCAGGTCGAGGGTCTTGAATTCCTTGGCGTAATCGAACGATTCGCCCATCGGGTCGGCGAGGGCTGAGTGCAGGTGGAGCACCGAGAGATTGAGCTGGTCCGGCCACCAATCACGATTGGTGTGCCCGCGGCCACCACCCGTCACCGGGCATTTGCTTTCGCTGGCCATGTTCCCTCCGTTTGCGTTCCGTTGGCGCTAATTTAGAGTCATTCTAGTATGACCTTGCGCCAGCGTTTGCCAAGTGCGAACGGACATCCCGACAGCGGCGCTTTGGCACGCGGAGGTTTCGGCTGGGGCCGCTTCACTCCACCCCGATATCGTCGCGCCAGCACGCCTTCCAATGGCCGGGCGCGACCTCCTGCAACGGCGGTGCCGCCTCGGCACAGCGCGGCTGGGCAAAGCGGCAGCGGGTGCGGAAGACACAGCCGGAGGGCGGGTTGGACGGGCTGGGGATGTCGCCCTGCAACCGCTCCCGCGCCCGCGGCGCATCGGGGTCCGGATCGGGCACCGCGGACAGCAGCGCCCGGGTGTAGGGGTGGCGCGGCATGGCGTAGAGCCGGTCGCTCGGCGCGATCTCCATCACCCGGCCGAGATACAGCACCACCACCCGGTCGCAGATGAATTCGACCACCGCCAAATCGTGCGAAATGAACAGCATGGTCAGGCCCATGCGCCGCTGCAGGTCGCGCAGCAGGTTGACGATCTGGGCCTGGATCGAGACGTCGAGGGCCGAGACCGGCTCGTCCGCCACCAGGAATTCCGGCTCCAGTGCCAAGGCGCGGGCAATGCCGATACGCTGGCGCTGGCCGCCGGAGAACTGGTGGGCGTAGCGGCCGAGCGCGTCGGCCGGCAAATCGACCGCGTCCAGCAGCGCCGCCGCCCGGTCGCGCCGCTGGGCCCGGCTGCCGATGCGCTGGATGGCCAGGCCTTCGGTCAGGATCTGTTCCACCGTCATGCGCGGCGACAGCGAGGCGAAGGGGTCCTGGAAGATCGGCTGCATCCGCCGGCGCCAGGGTTTCAGGGCGCGTTGCGGCAGGGCGGCGATGTCGGTGCCGTCATAGCGGATGCGGCCGGCGCTGGGGTCGACCAGCCGCAGCACGCAGCGGCCCAGCGTGGTCTTGCCGCTGCCGGATTCGCCGACCAGCCCGACCACCTCGCCCCGGCCGATGGCGAAGGACACGTCATGGACCGCGCGCACGCCCGGGGCCCGGCCGAACACCTTGGACAGGCCGTCGATCTGCAGCAGCGGCGCGGTCATAGCACATCCCATCGCAGGCAGCGGGTCAGGCGCCCCGGCACCACTTCGACCGCCGGCGGCAGGGCGGCGCGGCAGGCCGGCTGGACGAAGGCGCAGCGCGGGGCAAAGGCGCAGCCGGCCGGCCGGTCCGCCAGGCTGGGCACGCTGCCGGGAATCGCCCGCAGCGTGCCGCCATCGGCCCGGGCGGCGGTGCCGGCGCCGAGCCGCGGCATCGAGGCCAAGAGGCCGGCGGTGTAGGGGTGCAGCGGCCGGCGGAACACCTCGCGCACCGGCCCCTGTTCCACCACCCGTCCGGCATACATCACGGCGACGTGCTGGGCGATTTCCGCCACCACGCCGAGATTGTGGGTGACGAAGATCATGCCCATGCCGATCTCCGCCTGCAGCAGCCGCATCAGGTCGAGGATCTGCGCCTGCATGGTGACGTCGAGCGCCGTCGTCGGCTCGTCCGCGATCAGCAGGCGCGGCTTGCAGGCCAAGGCCAGGGCGATCATCGCCCGCTGTCGCATGCCGCCCGACAGCTCGTGCGGGTACTGGCCGGCCCGCTTCGCCGGTTCGGCGATGCCGACCGTGGCCAGCATGTCGACCGCCTGCGCCATCGCCGGCCGCCGCCCCAGCCGGCGGTGGATGCGCAGCGGCTCCGCCACCTGGTCGCCAATGGTGTACACCGGATTCAGGCTGGTCATCGGCTCCTGGAACACCATGCCGATCTCGTCGCCGCGCAGCCGGCGCAGCGCCTCGCCGTCCAGCGCCGCCAAGTCAACGACCGCGCCGGCGCGGGTGCGGAACAGCACCTGGCCGCGTTCGATCCGGCCGGTCCGGCCCGGCAGCAGCCCCATGATGGCGAGCGAGGTCACCGACTTGCCCGAGCCCGATTCCCCGACCAGGGCCAGGGTCTCGCCCGCCGCGACCGCGAGCCCGATGCCCTCGACCGGACGCAGCGTGCCGGCGCGCAGGGCGAAGGCTACGGTGACGTCCCGCAGCTCCAGGATCGGGGGTTCGGTCCCGGGCATCGCCATGCTCACCCGAGCAAATCGACCGAGCGGAGGATGTCTGCGACCTTCGCCGTCTCCGCCTCGTTCAGGCTGCGCTGCGGCCGGGCCATCAGGTTGGTGTCGATCACGCCGAGCAGCCGCATCGCCGTCTTGAAGCCGCCGACCCCTGCGGCACCGGTGCTGGTGCGCGGCAGGCCGGGGCGCACGATCTCGAACAGCCGGGCCAGCCGGGCCTGTTCGCGCGACGCAGCCGCCCAATCGCCACGCTTCGCCGCATCCCACAGCCGGACATAGCCGGCCGGGTCGACATTGGCCAGGCCTGGGACGACGCCATGGGCGCCGGCCAGCAGCACGCCGTCCACCGTCAGCTCCGCCCCGGTCATCAGCCCGATCTCCGGCTTGTGCGCCAGGTCGGACAGCAGGTAACGGAAATTGCCCTCGTCGCCGCTGGAATCCTTGACCCCGGCGATCGTCCCCTCCTCCGCCAGCGTCACCAGGCTCTGCCGGTCCAGCTTGGTGTGGACGCAGACCGGGATGTCGTAGGCGATGACCGGCAGGTCGACCCCGTCGCGGACATAGCGGAAATGGTCGACCGTCTCCGGCTGGCTGGTGCGGGTGTAGAACGGCGCCGTCACCACCACCGCGGCGACGCCGATCGCCTGGGCCGTGCGGGCATGGCCGATCACCCGGTCGGTGGTCGGGTCGATCGCCCCGGCCAGCACCGGCAGCCGGCCATCCACCACCCGCATGGCGTGTTCCAGGATGGCGCGGCGCGCGGCCTCGTCGTGGAACACGACCTCACTGGTCGAGCCGAGCATGAACAGCCCGTGCACGCCGCCGGCGATCAGGTGTTCGATCACCCGGGTGAAGGACGGGTAGTCGACCGAGAAATCCGCCTTGAGCGGGATGACGACGGGCGGGACGACACCGGAGAGCTGCATGATCGGTTTCCTGAGGGAGGGCTATTGGTCGGAGCGGGGGTCGAAGGCGTCGCGCAGGCCGTCGCCGACGAAGTTGATCGCCAGCACGGCCAGCACCAGGGCGGCACCGGGCGCCAGCCATTGCCAGGAATAGAGTTCGAGCACGACCGGCGAACGGGCGGCGTTCAGCATGTTGCCCCAGCTGGCGGCCGGCGGCGGCACGCCGAGGCCGAGGAAGGACAGCCCGGCCTCCAGCAGCGTGGCGCTGGCGATCTGCAGCGTGGCGTAGACCACCAGGATGTCGATGGAGTTCGGCAGGGCATGTCGCAGCATGATGTGGCCGATCCCCGCCCCCATGCCGCGCGCGGCGGTGACGAAGTCGCGCTCGCGCAGCTCCAGCAGCCGGGCGCGGACCATGCGGGCCAGGAGCGGCCAGGACAGCAGCGAGATCACCAGGATGGTCGGGCCGATGCCGGGCCCGGTGATCGAGGCCAGCACCAGCAGCAGGATCACCGGCGGCAGGGTCATCGCCAGGTCGACCGCCCGCATCGCCACCGCATCGGCCCAGCGCCCGCCCAGCGCGGCCACCGCCCCGACCAGGAAGCCGAGCACCAGCGAGATCGCCACGGCGGCACCAGCCACGGTCAGCGAGATCCGGCCACCCTCCAGCACCCGCGCCAGCACGTCGCGCCCGACCCCGTCGGTGCCGAGCGGATGGGCGGCGCCGGGCGGCTGGTTCAGCGCCAGCAGGTCGATCGCGTTCGGGTCGCGGCCGAACAGCGGCGGATAGACGAAGACCAGCAGCAGGATGGCGGCGATCAGCGCCAGCCCGGCCAGGGCGGTGCCGTTGGCCCGGAACCGGCCGAGCGCGCGGCCCCAGGGCCGGTCGCGGAAGCGAGGCACGGCGACGGTCATGCCAGCCGGATCCGCGGGTCGATCGCGGCATAGGCGATGTCGGTCAGCAGGTTGGCCAGCAGCACGCAGGCGCCGACCACCAGCGTCGCCCCCATGATGATCGGGTAGTCCCGCGCCTCGACCGCATTGACCAGCAGCAGGCCCATGCCCGGCCAGTTGAACACGCTCTCGATGAAGACGGCGCCACCGACCACCGCGCCGATCGAGGCACCGATCAGCGTGACCACGGGCAGCAGCGCATTGCGCACCGCATGCTTCAGGACCACCCAGATCTCGCGCACCCCCTTGGCCCGGGCGGTGCGGACATAGTCCTGGCCAAGCACTTCGAGCAGCGAGGCGCGCATGTAGCGCATGAACAGCGCGGCATAGCCGATGGCGAAGATCCCGGCCGGCAGCACCAGGTGGCGGGCGATGTCGGCGATATCGGTCGGCAGGCCCGGCGTCGCCATGCCGCCGGACGGCGCCCAGCGCAGCCGGACCGAGAACAGTAACAGCCCGACCAGGGCGGTGAGGAAGGCGGGCGAGGAGATGCCGAGGAAGGCCAGCACCGCCAGGGCGATGTCGGTGGGGCCATTGCGGCGCACCGCCGCCAGGATGCCGGTGCCGACACCGATGACGATGGCCAGCACCAGCCCGGTGCCGACCAGCAGCAGGGTCGGGCCGACCCGTTCGCCGATCAGCTGCAGCACCGGGGCGCGGCGGTTCTGGGTGGAGCGGCCGAGATCGCCCTGCAGCGCCTGGCCGGCCCAGGCCAGGTACTGCACCGGCAGCGGCCGGTCGAGCCCAAGCTGCGCCCGCATCGCCTCGACCTCCGCCCGCGACAGGGCGGCGGACGGGTCGATATAGGCGTCGATCGGGTCGCCCGGCGCCAGCCGCAGCAGGACGAACACCAGGATGCTGAGCGCCACCAGCATGGCCAGCGCGACGCCCAGCCGCTTCAGGACATAGGCCAGCATGGGCGCGCCGCCGGTCTACTTCCCGAACGCCCAGCCCTGGGCGTCGGCGGTGTAGCCGCCGCCGGTCGGGGCCGGCAGCCAGACGAAGTCGGCGACATTGGTGGCGGCCACGCCGTAGCGCTTGCCGACCCACATCGTCGCCCAGGGCAGTTCCTTGTTCATGGTGCGGCAGACATCCTGGAACCGCTGCACCCGCTTGCCTTCATCCGCCTCGGCCAGGGCGGCGTCCAGCGCCCCGGTCACGTCGGGCATGTCGACGCGGGCGATGTTGCCGCCGGCCGGCGGGATCTGCTTGCCGTTCAGCGCGACATTGATGCTGCCCGGGTCCGGCCCGTCCTGGATGCCGGCATAGACCAGCGGGTACTGGCTGGCATCCGGCGCCTTGGCATAGACGATCGAGTTGTAGGTGGCGGTGTCGACCTGCTTCGGCACCACGTTGATGCCGACCTGGGCCAGCATCGCCTGCATCGCCGCCATCACATTGGCCGCCTGCGGGCTGTTGTAATAGGTCAGGAAGGTCAGCGGCTTGGTGCCGTTGATCTGGTCCCAGCCGGCCTCGTCCAGCAGCTGCTTCGCCTTCACCGGGTCATAGGCATAGGGGTCGATGTCGGACGGCACCAGCCGCGGCGCGACATAGCCGCAATTGGCCACGTTGGCGGCGCCGCCATAGAGGCTCTGCACGATCGCGTCGCGGTTGATCGCCAGCATCACCGCCCGCCGCACCCGCTCGTCCTTCCACAGCGCGGTCGAATGGTTGAAGCCGATGTAGTTGAGGACGTAGCTGTCGCCCTCGATCACCCGGAACCCGTCCTGGCCGGCGAAGGTCTTGGCGTCGTCCGGCTCGACATAGCTGGCCTGGATCTCACCGGCCCGCAGCGCCGCGACCGCACCGGCCGTGGTCTTGAAGTAGCGGTTGATGACGCCGGCCAGCTTCGGCGGGCCCTTGCGGTAGTCCGGGTTGGCCTTCAGCTCGACGAACTGGTCGGCGTCGTAGCGCACGAAGGTGAAAGGCCCGGTGCCGACCGGCGCGGTCGACCACCACGCATCCTTGGCCAGGTTCTCGCGGGCGATGCCCTCCAGCGCATGCTTGGGCAGGATCATCAGCTTGGCCAGCACGTCGAGCAGGCTGGCATTCGGCCGCGACAGGGTCAGCACCACGGTCAGGTCGTCGGGCGTCTCGACGCCGGAGACATCGGCCAGGCGCGAGGCGAAGACCGAGGCGGTCTTCGGGTCCTTCGCCGTCTCGACGGTGAATTTGACATCCGCCGCGGTGAAAGGCTGGCCATCCTGCCATTTGACGCCGGGGGCCAGCTTGAAGCTGTACCGCGTCTTGTCCGGGCTGACCTCGAAGCTCTGCGCCAGCGCGCCGGAGATGGTCTCCAGCTTCGCGTCGTACAGCACCAGCGTCTCGAAATACATGTTCAGCCAGGTGAAGCCGGCGGTGGCGATCAGCGGGTTGAAATTGCCCTGCTGCCCCATCGGCCCGACGTCGAAGCCGCCGACCAGAACGTCGCGGTCCTGCTGGGCCGAGGCCGGCGCCGCCGCGAAGGCGGCCAGCGCCAGGACCAAAGCCAGGCCGAGCGCATGCGTCTTGGGTCTCATCATGTCGTCCTCCCCTGTTTGCTTGATTTCAGGCCGGCTCTTTTGCGCCGGCCGACAACACGCGGTTGATGCCGCGGTAATGCGCCTCCAGCCGCTCGCGCGCCTGCACCGGGTCGCGGGCGGCGACGGCGTCGAACAGCGCCTCATGGTCGCGCCAGGTCGCCACCGGGTCCGGATTGTCCAGCGCGAAGAAGCCAGAGGCCTTGTGGAAGGCCTGCCAGAAGATTTCGAGCAGCCGGATCAGCACCCGGTTGCCGAGGCCGCGGAACAGCAGGGCGTGGAACTGCTGGTCCTCCGCGGCGAAGGTCTCGCCCCGCTCCGCCTTCGCCCGCATGGTGTCGAGCACGCTGCGCAAAGCCGCCAGGTCGTCAGCCCCGATCGTGGCGACGCATGTCTCGATCAGCCCGAGTTCGAGGGTGCGGCGGATCTCCAGCACATCCTCGACATCGCGCAGCTCTCGCCCGAGGCCATAGGGCAGGTGGTCCAGGATGGGGTCGAAGGAGAACTCGCGGACGAAGACGCCGATGCCGCGCCGCGTTTCCAGCACACCGACCGATTCCAGCGCCTTGATCGCCTCGCGCACCGAGTTGCGACCGACCCCGAGTTCGCGCGCCAGCAGGCTTTCGGCCGGCAGCGGATCGCCGGCGGCGAGGCCGTTGTCGATGATGAACTGCTTCAGGCTGTCCTGGACCGAGACATGCAGCAGCGGGGCCCGCGCCACCCGCACCAACGCCTTCTGCGCCATGCCGCACCCTCCCCGCCTCGTCGATCCGGCCATGCAGGCCTGTGGGCTCGAGAGGTAGTCGACTTGTAGGATATGTGTCAAGTCGAACAGACAGTCGAGCCGCCGGCGTGGGCGGCCAGGCCGAATGACGGGTTTAAAGTATCAGCGCAGCCCGCCGGCGATGCGGTCGGACAACTCGCCCAGGGCGTCGCTCATGGCCTGGACCTCGGCCGCCGTGCTCTCATCCGCCGGCCGGCGGGTGATGCGGGCGGTCTCGGTCTTCGCCTTGCCTTCCTTGTGCCGCGACCGCCACTGCGCCTCCAGCACGATGGTGCCGTCGGCCTCCGGGTCGAAGCGGCCGAGCGCCAGTTCGACCGTCCGGTCCTCATCGCCCGACAGGGTGCGGCTGGTGGTGACGACCGAGCCGGCCGGCAGGCGCCGGGTCAGGTCGTCGGCCAGCACCCGCTGCACCATGTTGGCCAGCGGTTCGCCCCAGCGGTCGAATTCGGCGACGTCGAGCTCGACCGAGCCGGTGCGGTGGACGATCTGCGGCCGGTCCAGATATTTCGGGATGTCGACCGCGGAGACCGAGGCCGTCACCGGCCGGCCGCCGGCGGCGGTACCGGGCACCGACGCCAGGGTGTAGACCTTGGGCGGCGTCGAGGAGCAGGCGGCCAGCACCAGTGCGGCCAGCAGGCTGGCGGCGAGGGCCCGGCGGGACAGCGGGAAACGGCGCATCAGTTCAGATCTCCGGTCTTGCCCCGGATCAGCGCCTCGGGGTGCTGTTCGAGGTAGTCGGTGAGGACGCGGATCGAGCGCAGCGTGTCCTCGACCTGCCCCATCAGCCGGGGCAGGTCGCGCTTGAAGCCGGAATCCGCACCGTAGCCCTGGTCGCCGAGCGTGCCGCTGACCCGCCGCACCGCCTGCTGCGCCGTGGCCAGCAGCGGCGGCAGCTGCTGCAGCGCCGGGCCGAGATTGCTGTTGGCCTGGTTCAGCAGTTGCTCGGCCGAGGACAGCGCCCCGGCCAGCGAGCGCAGCGAATCCGTGAGCTCCGGCGCGCCCGCCAGGGACTGGATCGATTTCAGCGTGGCGTTGGTCTGGTCGACAAGCTGGTCGATTGGCAGCGCCGAGACCTTGTCGAGGATGCCGTTGACCGAGCGCAGGACGCTGTCGAACTGGCCCGTGATGGTCGGCAGGATCGGATAGCGGTCGCCCTCGCCGATCGTCTGCGGGTAGGTGTCGGGGAAGATGTCCAGCGTCACCACCATCTGGCCGGTCAGCAGGTTGCCGTTCTTCAGCTGCGCCCGCAGGCCGCGGGCCACCAGGGCCTTCACCGCATCGGTGTATTCCTTGGTGCCCAGGCCGGGCTTGGCGCCGATCAGCTCGATGCGCTGCGGTTCCAGCTCGATCACCACCGGGATCCGCATCCGGTTCTGCGCCGCATCGTATTGCAGCCGGATCTCGGACACCCGACCGACCTTGATGCCGCGCCACTCGACATTGGCCTCAGGCTCCAGCCCGCCGACCGAGCCATCGAAATACAGCAGGTAGGGCAGCCGGACGGTGTATTCGGCCTCCTCGACGCTGGCCTGGTCCTTGTACAGGGTGAAGGTGGTTCCGGCCTTGGCCTGGTCGCCGGCACGGGGGGCGTCGGGCGTGTCGAAGGCGATGCCCCCAGCCAGCACCGCCGTCAGCGATTCCAGCTGGATCTTCAGCCCCTGCGCCCCGGCGCCGATCGAGATGCCGGAGGCGTTCCAGAAATTCGTCTTGGCATGGACCTGGCTGTCGAACGGCGCGCGGACGAAGGCGTGGATGGTGACGCCATCGGCGAGGTTGTCGGCATCGAAGCCCATGACCTGGCCGACCTGGACGTCGCGATAGAAGATCGGCGAGCCGGGGCCGACCGAGCCGATGCGGTCGGCCTTAAGCAGGAATTCGGTGCCCGGCACGTCGGCCCGCACCACCGGCGGATCCTCCAGCCCGGTGAAAGTCCGGCGGCTGTCGCCCTTGCCGGGGTCGAGCTCGATATAGGAGCCGGAGACGATGGTGGAGAAGCCGGTCAGCCCGCCGCTGGCGGACAGCCGCGGCCGCACCACCCAGAACCTTGTGTCCTGGTTCAGGTGCGGCGCCGCGGCCTGGGTCATCTCGGCGGTGACCTCGACATGGCTCAGATCGTCCGACAGGGCGATGGTCTTGACCGTGCCGAACACCACCTCCTTGTGCTTGATCAGGGTCTTGCCGGCTTCCAGCCCGTCCGCCGACTGGAAGCTGATGGTGATGGTCGGCCCCTGGCTGGCGAAGGTGGTCCAGCCGAGATAGCCGGCGATCAGCAGCGCCACGATCGGGATCAGCCAGATCGCGGACAGCCGGCGCTTGCGGTCGATACGCGGGGCAGCAGGGGAGCCATCATGGCCGGGCCCGGTCTCAGTCATGGTCGGCACCGTTCTCTCCCGCCGCGTCCCACATCAGGCGCGGATCGAAACTCATGGCCGCGATCATGGTGATGATCACCACGCCGGCGAAGGACACCGCGCCGATACCGGGCTCGATCGTCGCGATCTGCCCCAGCTGTACCAGCGCGACCAGGATCGAGATCATGAAGATATCGATCATCGACCAGCGGCCCACCGCCTCGACGATGCGGTACAGCACCGTGCGGTCCTGCAGCCGCCGCCGGGTGCCGCGCCGGGTCGACACCAGGAGGATGATCAGCCCGACCAGCTTCAGCACCGGCACGGTGATCGAGGCGAAGAACACCAGCAGCGCCAGCGGCCACATGCCGGACGTCGCCAGCTCGACCACCCCGCTCATGATCGTGTCCGGCTCACCGCTGCCGAGCGAGATCACCGTCATCACGGGCAGGATGTTGGCGGGGATGTAGAGGATGATCGCGGTGATGACCAGCGCCCAGGTCCGGGTCAGGCTGTCCGGCTTGCGGCGATGCAGCGCCGCGCCGCAACGCGGGCAGTCGGCATGGGCGCCGGGCGCCACGTTCGAGACCTGGCCGCAGGCGTGGCACAGCCGCGTCGGCCGGTCCGGATCGGTCACCGGCGGCGTCGGCACCAGCCCGCGCCGTTCGAACACCCGCCACACCGTCTGGTTGTCGAGCGACGTGCCGGCGGCGATGATCGCCAGCATCAGCGCCCCGACCGAATAGAGGCCGGGGCCGATGTCGACCGTGGCGAGGTCGATCAGCTTCACATAGGCGACGAAGACGCCCAGCAGGTAGACCTCCATCATCGCCCAGGGGCCGAGCAGTTCGGCCCAGCGATAGAGGCGCGGCAGCCAGCGCGGCGGCCGCTTCAGGCGCAGGCCGCCCAGCACCAGGAACAGCGTGCCCAGCCGCAGCCCGGGGGCCAGGAACATGGTCAGCGCCACCACGGCCGCCAGCTCCCACAACCCCTGCTGGTACAGGGTGACGACGCCGGTGACCAGGCTGGCCGCCTGGATCCGCCCCGAGATCTCCAGCGAGATGAAGGGCAGCAGATTCGCCATCAGGAAGAATACCAGCCCGGCGCAGGTGTAGGCGAAGGCGTGGTCGAGCGAGGTGGCGCGGAATTTGTGCAGGGTGGCGCCGCAGCGGCTGCAGCGCGCGGCGGTGCCGTCCGGCAGCACCGGCACGTCGTGCCGCAGCCCGCATTCATGGCATTCCATCAGGCGGCTCGGCCCCCGATCGGCCAGCCTTTCCTGAACTGGCCCGTCCTGCGCTGGCCTTGTCCCCGGGGCCGCGACATCGCTCAAAAGGTCACCTCGATCTGCCGTGCCGGCGCTGCCTTCCCCCGAAAGGGAAAGGCAGCGCGACTTTATGGGCTAAGGGCCGGCCGGCAAAACATTAGATGATCGATTCATAAGACGATTTCTGCGGCGAGGACCGGCCTCAGCGCATGCCGGCCTGGTTCTTGAGCCCGAGCACCTCGATCCGCTCGATTTTCGGCGGGGTGGCGAAGAGCTCGTCGGCCTTGGCCATCAGCGCCTGGGCGATCGGCCCCTCCAGATGCGCCTGCCGGCCGGCCTCGGTCTCGAAGGCGTCGAACACGCCGAAGCTGCTCTCCGAAAATCTCAAGGCAAACCAGATCGGCGTGCCGGCCTCCTGATTGGCGAGAGCCAGGCCGGCCTCGAGGAAGTCCGCGACGGCCCGTTCCTGTCCGGGTTTGGCCTCCAGGCGAACAAAGAGCGCGAGCTTGATCATGATGGTCTCCGATCTCGGTGATATCAGCCGGTGTGGCGAACGGCCGGACTTTACCGAGGGGGCTTCGGTCGGCATATTGGCGCGATTGACATCTTTGATACCGATCAAGCCATGAGAATAGCGATCCTCGCCCTCGAAGGCGTCTTCGACACCGGCCTCTCGACCGTCCTGGACACGCTGACCACGGCCAATGAGCTGGCCGATCTGGCCGGCAGTCCCGGCCCGAGATTCCAGATCTCCCTCGTCGGCGTTCGCCAAGCGGTCCTCAGCGCCCAAGGGATGGGCGTGCCGGTGATGGCCGTGGCCGACAGCCCGGCGCCCGACTGTGTGATCGTGCCGGCGATCGGCACCAAGATGCCGGGACCGCTGGAGCAGGCGCTGGCCCGCGACGATGTCGCCGAGGCCGCCGGCGCCCTGCGCCACTGGGCCGCGACGGGCGCGCGGATCGCCGCGGCCTGCGTCGGCACCTTCGTCCTGGCGGAGAGCGGCCTGCTCGACCGGCATGAGGCAACCACGACCTGGTGGCTGGCACCGCTGTTCCGGCAGCGCTACCCGACCGTGCGCCTGGACTCCCGCCGCATGATCGTGAGCTCCGGTCCGCTCGTCACCGCCGGGGCGGCGCTCGGCCATATCGACCTCGCCCTGTGGCTGATCCGGCAGACCAACCCGGAGCTGGCCGGCCTGGTTGCCCGCTATCTCGTCGTCGATCCCCGGCCGTCGCAGTCGGCCTATGCGATTTCGGACCACCTGGCCCATTCCGACCCGCTGGTCGAGCGCTTCGACCGCTGGGCGCGGGAGCGGATCGGCCGGGCGTTCCGGCTGGACGAGGTGGCGCGGGACCTGTCCACCAGCAAGCGGACCCTGGCCCGGCGCGTCCAGGGCGTCCTGGGCAAGACCCCGATCGCACATGTCCAGGACCTCCGCATCGAACGGGCGGTGCATCTGCTGAAGACCAGTGGCACCAGCGTCGCCGAGATCGCCCAGACGGTGGGCTATGCCGACGCCGTCACGCTGCGCACCCTGCTGCGCCGCCGCCTGGGCAAGGGCATCCGCGAGATCCGGGGCGCCTGAGATCCGAGGTCAGGCGGCTTCAGCCGCCTCGCGACGCCTGGATGGGGTGAACAGGCCCCGGCCGATCGCCCGCGCCTTGTCCAGATGGACCGCCTGATCCGGCACGTCAGGGACGAGCAGAAGCTCCGATGTCATCACGCGCGCGCCGCAGTAATCGAAGATGCCGTGGTCGATCTGGGTCTTCATCGCGCCGAAATAGCCGTGCCGCGCATAGGTGCGCTGGTCGGCCCCACCCAGCGCCACCAAGTGGACCCGGAGGCGGTGCAGCCGCTTCGCCACGCCGGTCTCGGGGGTGTCGTCATAGGCCCAGCCATTGGCGAAGACGCGGTCGATCCAGCCCTTGAGCAACCCGGGCATCGACCACCAGTAGACCGGATAGACCAGCACCAGGGCATCGGCGCGATCGACCCGCGCCTGCTCGGCCGTGACATCGGCGGGGGCCGGCGCCTCCCGGCGAAGGGTGGCGAGATCGGCCGCGGTGTAGCGCGGATCGAACCCCTCCGCCGCGAGGTCCGCGACCTCGGATGTCTGGCCGGACAGGCCCACACCCGCGGCGACATGCGCGGCAACGGCATGGCTGAGCGACTTCGGGTCGGGATGCGCGACAACGATGAGCGCATGCATGGAGGACACTCCTGCTCGCGGATTGCGGACGACCGATGGGTCTTATATACTTTTAGTAAGTTACTTTTGGTACATAAGCATGTCAAGCATCGAACCGGGGGACCAGGCCCCGCTGCCGCGCCGCCGCCTGTCGCGCGATGACCGGCATCGCCAGCTGCTGGACGTCGCCTGGCGGCTGGTGCGGGAGGAGGGCACGGACGCCCTGACCCTCGGGCGCCTGGCCGAGCGATCGGGTGTGACCAAGCCCGTGGTCTACGACCATTTCGGCACGCGGGCCGGGCTGCTGCTGGCGCTCTACCGGGAGTTCGACGCCCGCGAGAACGCGCTGATCGACACAGCACTCGCCGCGAGCGCGCCGAGCCTGGCCGCCCGGGCGACGGTGATCGCGTCCTGCTATGTCGA
>NZ_JBYRFX010000567.1:0-10256 GCF_057815775.1 Inquilinus sp. | reverse complement strand
GCCGATGATGGTGTGCGGCCGGTGCACGCTCCAGGTGAAGCCGTCGCGCGCCGCGGCGGCGAACAGCTCGTCCTCCTGGGCATAGTAGAAATTCTCGATGTCCAGCCGCCCCTGATCCTCGCGGAAGGGCGTCGCGGGCAGCCTGCCTTTGCCATAGGCCTCGAACGGCCCGAGATAGTGCTTGAGGCCGGTGACCAGCGCGACATGGCGCACCTTGTCGGCCGGCCGCAGCGCGTCCAGCAGGTGGCGCACCATCGCGCTGTTGACCCGGATGTTCTCGGCCTCGGTCGCCTGCCGGGCCCACATGCTCATGAACACATGGCTCGGCCGGAGCTGGCCCAGCGCCGCGCCGAGCGACGCGCTATCCAGCAGGTCCGCCGCGACCAGGATCACGCCGTCCTGCGCCGTCGGCTTGCGCGCCAGCCCGGCCACCGTCCAGCCGCCCTCCACCAGCAGCCGGGCCGTGGCACTGCCCACGATCCCGGTCGTGCCCACGACCAAAGCGGTGTTCGTCATCAGCCATCTCCTCGGATTGCCCGTCCGATATGGGCATGGACGGGCTCGTGTCCCAGGCGGTGCGGCGGCGTGCCCATCGCGGTGAGGGAACGCCACCGGTGCGCTTCGGTGTTAGGTGTCAAGACGCCGGATTGGCGAAGCGATCGGGACTACAGCGCAATGCCGAAGAAGAAGACGAGGACCCGGCCGGACCGGCAGATCGCCGATCACGGCGTCATCGGCAATCTGTCGACCATGGCGCTGGTCGCCACCGACGGGACGATCGATTTCCTGTGCTGGCCCAACTTCGACAGTCCGAGCCTGTTCGCCGCCCTGCTGGATCCAGAGGCCGGCGGCGCGTTCGAGCTGGCGCCCGAGATCGCGGATGCCCGCATCATCCAGACCTATCTGCCGGACAGCAACGTGCTGATGACGCGCTGGCTAGGCACGGAGGCCAACGCCGAGATCATCGACCTGATGACCGCGACCGACGGACCCGAACCGGGTCCCTTCCGCCTGATCCGCCGGGTCCGGGTGACGCGCGGCACCGTCCGCTTCCGGTTGCGCTGCGCGCCGCGCTTCGACTATGCGCGGCAGCGGCCCAAGGTCTCGCTCGACGACGGCGGGGTCGTGTTCAAGGCCAAGGGGTCGCCGACCATCCGGCTGTGGGGTGACGTCCGGTTCACCCGGGCAGATGCCGGCGCCGAGGCCGACTTCACGCTCGCGGCCGACGAGACCGTCGATCTGGTGCTAGACGAGAATGGAGAGAAGAAGCCCGACGCCGCCGGGCGGGACCGCATCGTCGACGAGATCACGCGCAAATGGCAGGCCTGGGCGGCGAAGTCGACCTATCGCGGGCGGTGGCGCGACGCGGTCACCCGCTCCGCGCTGGTGCTGAAGCTGATGACGTCGCACCAGCACGGCTCGATCGTCGCGGCGGCGACCTTCGGTATTCCCGAGACGCCCGGGGGCCTGCGGAACTGGGACTACCGCGCGACCTGGATCCGCGATGCCTCCTTCAGCGTCTATGCCCTGATGCGCCTGGGGTACCTGGAGGAGGCCCAGGCGTTCACGCGGTGGACGGCGGACCGGGCCGCCACCTGCCAGGGCGGGCAGCTGCAGGTGATGTATGCCGTCGACGGCAGCCCGATGCCGATGGAGACCTCGCTGGACCATATGTCCGGCTATGGCGGCGCCCGGCCGGTGCGGATCGGCAATGCGGCGGCCGATCAGTTGCAGCTCGACATCTACGGCGCGCTGCTGGATTCGATCTATCTGAGCAACAAGTATGGCGAGGCGATCTCCTATGCCGACTGGCAGGGCGTGCGCCACGTCGTGGACTATGTCTGCGCCAACTGGCAGCTGCCGGATGCGGGCATCTGGGAGATGCGCAACAGCCCGACCGAGCATCTGCATTCCCGCCTGATGTGCTGGGTCGCCATCGACCGCGCCATCCGGCTGGCGAGCAAGCGGTCGCTGAGCGCGCCGTTCGAGGAGTGGATCCGGACGCGCAACGCCATCAACGAAGACATCTGGACCAATTTCTGGGACGAATCGGCCGGCCATTTCGTGCGCAGCAAGGGCGGCCACGACCTCGACGGCGCGCTGCTGATGATGCCGCTGGTCCGCTTCGTCGGCGCCACCGATCCCGCTTGGCTGGCCACCCTGGACGCGATCGGCGACCAGCTGGCCGATGACGGGCTGGTGATGCGCTACGACCGCGAGGACGGGCTGGACGGCAAGGAAGGGTCGTTCGCCGCCTGCGCCTTCTGGTATGTCGAATGCCTGGCCCGCGCCGGGCGGGTCGACCAGGCCCGGGCCAATTTCGAGAAGCTGCTGCGCTACGGCAACCATCTGCAGCTCTACCCCGAGGAGTTCGATGTCCGGGCCGGCTTCCTGGGCAACTTCCCGCAGGCCCTGACCCATCTGGCCCTGATCAGCGCGGCCACCTATCTCGACCGGGCGATCGACGGGCTCGATGGCGAACAATGGCGCGCCTGACGCCCCGGCCTGCAATGGATCGCCCGGCAATGGATCCTGCATCGGCCCGCCGCCTCTGGCATAGTGCCGGCGATCCGGGCCTCGGCGCCCGCCTTATGGAAGATCTGGAATGACGGATACGGCAATCGACCGGGCGACGATGGGACGGCTGGGCAAGGCCCTGGCATTCATCTGCGGCGCGGATCACCCGACCACGGTGGCGGTCAAGCTGGCGGCGGAGTCCGGGACCGAGAGCGACATCAAAAAGGCCCGCGCGCTGTTCCTGAAGCTGAAGCCGAACGACCGCAGGGGCGCCCTGAGCATGATCAGCGACAGCGAGGACTGACACGCCCTAGCGGCGCAGCACCGTCCAGCCGGAAGTGGCCTGCACCTCGCGGGCGACGTCGAGGATGATCCGCATGATCTCCTCCTCCGCCCGCGACAGCGGCCGGCGGCTCGAATGCAGCAGGTGGATCACTCGGGTCACCGCGGGGTCGACGATGCGCTGGGCCTGCAGCAAGCCCTGGTTGACCTCGCGCCGCACGGCGCCCAGCGGCAGCACGGTGGCGCCGATGCCCTGTTCCACCAGCTCCTTCACCGTCGACACCGACTGCATCTCGAAGGCGACCTTCAGAGTGACGCCGGCCGCCGCCGCGATGTCTTCCAGCAGCCGGCGCATGGTGTGCGGCAGGCCGGGCATGATCAGCGGATGCTCCGCCAACGCCGCGAAGGCGACATCGGCGGGATAGTCGGCGCCATCGCCCGCCGGCTGCACCAGAAACAGCTCCTCCTGCAGCAGCGGGTCGCTGGCCAGCGCCTGGCCTTCCGGCACGTTGTAGGCCAAGGCGATGTCGATCCGGCCGGCCGACACCCATTCCGCCAGCACGCTGCTCAACCCCTCCACCATCGTGATCGCGACCAGCGGGATCTCGGCGGAGCAGCGGCGGATCACTGCCGTCGCCAGCGTGGCGTTCAGGCTGGGCGTCAGGCCCAGCGCGACCCGGCCGCGCGGCGGGCCGCTGAAATCGCGCAGCGCCCGCGACGTGGCATCGACATCGGCCAGGATGCGCAGCGCATTCTCGAACAGGAACCGTCCCGCCTCGGTCGCCTCGATGCCGCGGGAATGCCGGACCATCAGCTGGACCGACAACTCCTCCTCCAGCCGGCGGATGTGCAGCCCCAGCGCGGGCTGGGCGATGCGCAGCGTCTCCGCCGCCTTGGTGAAGCTGCCGGCTTCGAGCACGCCCACGAAATACCGCAACTGCCGCAGATCCATCGGCGAAATCCCCGGTGATGCAAGTCGACCTTGCCGCAACGGCCGTGGCCGACAAAGCGGAATTGCACCGGCCCGCGGCGGGGCGCGGAACCGGATCGCTCTACCTCCTAGAGAACTTCTGCTTTGGACCCGGCATCGCCGCCGTCCCTACCATCGCCTTCTCCCGATGAAGGCCAGCATCATGACTGCCGACATTCCCAGGCTCGATTTCCCGGATCTCCGGCAGGATTTGCAGGCGGCGCTCGAACCGCGGGTGAAGCGGCTGGGCTATCTCGGTGAATTCTTCAAGGTCGCGGGGCATCAGCCCGATGCGCTGAAGGCGTTCGTCGACTTCACCGAATCCGCCAAGGCCGGCCTGCCCAAGCGCGTGGTCGAGACCATTGCCCTGACCGTGGCGGTCGCCACCGGCAATGCCTATGAGCGCAACCAGCATGAGCGGCTGTCCGTCCGCCTGGGCTTCGGCCGCGACTGGGTCGCAGCGGTCGAGCGGCTGGCCCCCGACGCCGCGGCGATCGGCGAGACGGAGGCCGTGGTCCAGGGCTTCGTGCTGGCGGCGCTGGAGCGGCACGGCCGCGACACCGGCCCGCTGCTGGGCGATGTCGTGAGCGGGCTGGGGCCGGATGGCGCCGTGGCGGTGCTGATGGTGATCGGCCGCTATGTCATGCACGCCCTGCTGGTGAACAGCCTGGACCTGGCACCGCCGGTGCCGTCGGTGTTCGAAGACGGGTTCGCCGGATGACCGGGCCCCGGATGGCCGCCCCCCTCTGGATCGCCGAGGCCGAGGTCGCCGAGCTGCTGTCGATGGCCGAGGCGATCGAGGCGCTGGAGCAGGGCCTGCGGCTGGAGGCCGACGGCGGCGCCCGGACCATGGTGAAGACCCATGCCACCTGGGGCGACGGCCACACGCTGCATGCCATCGGCGCGACGATGGAGGGCCAGGGCCTGGTCGGTGCCAAGGTCTGGGCCCACACGGAAGGCGGTGCAACGCCGATCCTGGTGCTGTGGCATGCCGAGACGGGCGGCCTGGCGGCGATCGTCGAGGCCTTTGCCCTGGGCCAGCTGCGCACCGGCGGCATGACCGGCGTCGCCACCCGGCTGCTGGCGGCGGCGGACGCCGACGAGCTGGCGCAGATCGGCAGCGGCCGGCAGGCCCTGCCCCAGGTCGCCGCCGTCGCGGCGGTGCGGCCGCTGCGCCGCATCCGCGTGTTCAGCCCGACCCCGGCGCATGCCGGGGCGATGGCCGCCGCCCTGCGCGCCGCCCTGCCCGACACCGAGATCGTGCTGGCCGCGGATGCGGCGCGCTGCGTCGACGGTGCTGCGATCGTCAACCTGGCGACCCGTGCCCGCGAGCCGTTCCTGCAGGCCGCCATGCTGGCGCCGGGCACGCATGTGAACGCCGTCGGCGCGATCACGCCGGAGCGGGAGGAGTTCGCCCAGGATGTGTTCGGCCGGGCCGGGCTGGTGGCCGTGGACAGCGTGCCGCAGATCCGCCGCCTGTCGCGCGAATTCATCACCTGGTTCGGCACGGACGACGCGGCGTGGGGCGCCGTCCGGCCGCTGTCGCAGCTGGTGCGGCACGGCACCGTCCGGCCGGCCGGGACCGACCTGACCCTGTTCAAGGCCATGGGCATCGGCCTGGCCGATCTGGCGCTCGGCGCCCGGATCCTCGACCTGGCCTTGCGGCTGGGCAAGGGCCGCAGCTTCACCCCGCCGCAACGCGCCACGCCGCGCCTGTGGCCCGTCACCTCAACCCTGTAGCGGACGCACGGATATGACCCAGGACTCCCTCTTCCTCGACCAGACCGGCACGCCGGCGCAGGGCGATCTCGATCTATGGGAGCCGATCGTGATCCCGAAGGAGGCGATCGATGCCGAGATCGCGCGGTTGGCGGACCTGCCGCAGCCGGCGAACGGGCGGCGGCAGTCGCTGATCATCCATCCCCGGTCGAAGGCGCCTGGCCTGGGCTTGGCGCCCGGCATCCAGGTGACGCTGTCGGTGCTGAAGCCGGGTGAAAGCACGCTGCCCTACCGGCACAACGCGACCGAGGTGAATTTCTGCATCCTGGGCGGCGGCACCTCCGCCATCGGCAGCCGGCGGATCGAATTCGGCCAGTACGATGTCTGGAACACCCCGTCCTACGTGTCCTATGTCCATGAGAACACCACCGGCGCCCTGCAGGCGCGGCTGACCTACAGCAACGCCGCGGTGCTGGAGAAGCTGAACATCCACCTGGCCGAGGACGATCCGGCCCCGGCGAAGGCGGCGACCGAGGCGGGTGGCCATGCCGTTGCCGACGGCAAGCGGGTCAACCCGTTCGGCACCTTCCAGCTCGACAACGGGTCGTGGCTGATGCCGTACGAGACCCTGATCAACCCGCCCAGCGTCGAATCGCCGACGCTGCATTGGCCCTGGCAGGCGGTGAAGCAGAACCTCGACAAGCTGGAGGCGCTGGGCAGCGACTATGTCGGCCGCCGGCTATACCTGCTGTACAACCAGATGACCGGGCGGACCAACGGCACCACCCCGGCCTTCTTCGCCACCATGACGATCCGGCCGCCCAAGATCGTCGACCGGCCGCACCGGCACATCTCGGCCGCCATCAACTACTATTTCTCCGGCAGCGGCCGCTCGACTGTCGAGGGCAAGGTCTATCCCTGGAAGGCCGGCGACCTGATGCTGTCCGCCCCCGGCTGGGCGGTGCACAACCACGCCTCGCATGACGAGCACGTCTATGAGCTGACCGTGCAGGACCAGCCCTTCAACATCGCGATGGAAAGCCTGCTGTGGCAGGAATCGCTGAAGCTGCCGCCGCTGGTGCTGGGCGCCCAGGCCGGCTTCGCCACCAACCGCGACACCGTGGCGGCGGAGTAGCCGATGCTGGACCCGCAGGCCATCGCCGCGGCCGCCGCACGGCTGGATGAGGCGGAGACGACCCGCCGGCAGATCCGCCAGTTCTCGCTGGACTATCCCGGCCTGACGATCGACGACGCCTATGCCATCCAGCGGGCCTGGGTTGCCGCCAAGCTGGCGCGGGGCCGGCGGGTGATCGGCCACAAGATCGGCCTGACCTCGCGGGCGATGCAGGACGCCGTCAAGATCGACGAGCCCGATCATGGCGTGCTGCTGGACGACATGGCCTTCCCGGATGGCGGCGACATCCCGGCCGGCCGCTTCATCGAGACCCGGGTGGAGGCCGAGCTGGCCTTCATCCTGAACCGGCCGCTGTCCGGCCCCGGCTGCACCATCTTCGACGTGCTGAACGCCACCGATTTCGTGGTGCCGGCGCTGGAGATCCTGGATGCGCGGATCCAGCGCTTCGACCCGGACACCCAGGCGACACGGAAGGTCACCGACACGATTTCGGACAACGCCGCCAATGCCGGCATCGTGGTCGGCGGCCGGCCGTTTCGGCCGATGGAGGCCGATCTGCGCTGGGTCGCGGCGATCGTCTGCCGCAACGGCAAAGTCGAGGAATCCGGCGTCGCCGCCGCGGTGCTGAACCACCCCGCCACCGGGGTCGCCTGGCTGGCCAACAAGCTGGCGCCGCATGGCGTGGCGCTGGAGCCCGGCCAGGTGATCCTCAGCGGCTCCTTCATCCGGCCGATCCTGGCCCGCCCGGGCGACACCTTCCACGCCGATTACGGCCCGTTCGGCACCGTGTCGTGCCATTTTGCATGACGGAAACGTGACAACTGTCTTGAACGTGGGGTCCGTCCGTCGCTCCCCAACTGTCATGTCCGGACTTGATCCGGGCATCCAGAGACTGTCGACATTCTCTGGATTGCCGGGTCAAGCCCGGCAATGACAGGGGAAAGGGATTCTGGGACGTAGGCTGGGTTCGCGACGCGAACCCAGCATCGCGCAGCCCAACCCACGAAACCATCACACCTTCACGGTCTCCAGCGTCGCCGGGTGGAACAGCTCCTCCACCGTCAGCCGGCGCGGCGACAGGCCCTGGGCGTGGTGGTGGCGCAGGAAGGCGTCGAGCGTGGTGCGGTTCGGCGCGACGCCGTAGGACCAGAAATCCGGCCCCATCAGCGCCCGCGCCTGGGCTAGCTGTTCCTCGACGAAGGGCAGTGTGACCTTGGTGGCCGATGTGTCGGCCAGCCGCTGTTCCGCCACCTGCTTCGCCCGGGTGAAGGCCTTCAGCAACGCGGCCGGCAGCCAGGGATGTGCCTCCGCCAGCGACCGGCGGACGCCCAGCAGATGCATGATCGGGAAGATGCCGGTGCGGCGGAAATAGTCCTGTGCCGCGGCCATCGGGTCGGTGAACAGCCAGCCGACCGGCGACACGCCATCGCCATGGCAGGACGGCGCCCGCGGGCTGACCAGCGCGTCGATCCCGCCGGCGGCCAGCAACTGTGACAGCGAGACGCCGTCCGGCGCGCCTTCGACCCGGATGCCGGGCGGCAGGGCAACCGCGATCTTCTCCGGCCGGCCCGGCTGTTCGATGCCGCCGCGGACCCAGGTGATCTCCTCCGGCGCGACGCCGAAATCCTCCTGCAGCAGGGCGCGGGCCCAGACGCAGGCCGTCAGCTGGTATTCCGGCAGGCCGACGCGCCGGCCGCGCAGGTCCTGCGGCGTGCGGATGCCGCGGTCGGTGCGGATGGTGATCGCGGTGTGGCGGAAGGCGCGCGACAGGAACACCGGCACGCCGACATAGTCGGACGCGCCGGCCGCCGCCTTGACCGTGAAGCTGGACAGCGACAGTTCGCAGACATCGAACTCCGCATGGCGGAAGGCGCGGAAGAAGATCTCCTCCGGATCCAGCGCCATGTGGATCGGCGTGACCCCGTCGATCGCCACGCTGCCGTCGATCAGGGGCCGGGTGCGGTCGTAGTCGCCGGTCGCGACCGACAGGGTCAGCTTAGCCACGGCTCAGGCCTTCCGCAGCCGGAGATGGATGTTCTTCTCCTGGGTGTAGGCGATCAGCTCCTCCAGGCATTCCTCGCGGCCGATGCCCGACTGCTTGGCGCCGCCGAACGGCGCGCCGAGGAAGTGCTTCGACACTTCGTTGATCCAGACATAGCCGGCCTCCACCGCCCCGGCGGTGCGGTGCGCGCGGTCGAGGTCGCGGGTCCAGATCGAACAGGTCAGGCCGTAATCGACGGCGTTCACCTCCTCCAGCATCGCCGCTACGTCGTGCCAGCGGGCGACGGCGAGGACCGGGCCGAAGATCTCCTCCCGCGCGATCCGCATCTGCGGCGTCACATCGGCGAAGACGGTCGGCGCGACGTAGAAGCCATCAGGTAGCGCCGCATCGTCGGGCCGGCCGCCGCCGGTCACCAGCCGCGCGCCCTGCGACCGGGCCGAGGCGATGAAGTCGAGCACGCGGTCGTACTGCACCCGGCTGACGATGGCGCCCATGGTGGTCGCCGCATCGGTCGGCAGGCCCGGCCGGAACGCGGCGCAAGCCTTGGGCAGCGCCTGCAGCACCGCCTCGTAGATGTCGTCATGGATGAAGGCCCGGCTGGTCGACCCGCAGGACTGGCCGCACCAGGTGAAGTTCATCCCCGCCGCCATCGCTGCGGCGACCTCGGCCGGGTCGGCATCGGCGAAGGCGATCAGCGCGTTCTTGCCGCCCAGTTCCAGCATCACCGGCTTGATCGTATCGGCGGCGGCGCGCATCACGGCACGGCCGGTGCCGACGCTGCCGATCAGCGACACCATGGCGACGGACGGATGGCTGGCCAGCACGGTGCCGACCTCGCGCCCGCCGGGCACCAGGTTGAACACGCCCGGCGGCAGCAGCCCGTCGATCAGCTCGGCGAAGCGCAGCGACGACAGCGGCGCCTGTTCCGGCGGCTTCACCACCACCGCATTGCCGGCGGCCAGCGGCGCCGCGATCTTGCCGGCGCAGAACATGAAGGGATGGTTGAAGGGCAGGATCTTGGTCACGACACCCCAGGGCTCGCGCACCGAGAAGTTCACCACATCCGGCCCCATCGGGATCGAGGCGCCCTTCATCTCGGTCACCAGCCCGGCGAAGAAGTCGAGCTGGGCGCTGGCGATATCGGCGTCGCCGCGCATGGCGGTGACCGGGTTGCCGCAATCGGCGGCGTCGATCAGCGCCAGCTCCGCCGCATGGTCGCGCACGATGGTGGCGATCCGCTTCAGCACCTTCGCCCGCTCCAACGGCGGCACCGCCCGCCAGGTCCGGAACCCCTCCCGCGCCGCCGCGATCGCCGCCTCGGCATCGGCGGCCCCGGCATCGGCCACCGTGCCGAGCGACCGGCCAGAGCCGGGGCTGGTGACCTCGACATGGCGGCCGTTCTGCGGCTCATGCCAGGCGCCGCCGTAATAGGCCGAACGATGCTGCGGCAGCACCGAAGCGAGATCCGGAAGCGACGGGGGGACGGACATGGCGGCTCCAATACCGGGACAAGGGGCAGCCGGCGTGGGCCGGCCGCCCGGCGGGGTCATTCGGTCGGTTTCGTCGGGTACTGCACCAGCGTGGCGAGCTGGTCCTGGCTGAGCGGCGCGGCCAGGAACTTCAGCGCGACC
>NZ_JBYRFX010000566.1:0-4003 GCF_057815775.1 Inquilinus sp. | reverse complement strand
GGCGGCATCGGCCCGGTCACGCTCGGCCGCATCGCCGCCCGCCGGCTGCGGCAGAGCCTGGACGGCAACAAGATGATCAGCGCCTAGAGTCCTACCGGTCGGACCAGACCGCGAGCTCGTAGCCGTCCGGATCCTGGAAATGGAAGCGCCGGCCGCCGGGGAAGGCGTAGGCCGGCCGGACGATGCGGGCGCCGGCCTGTTCCAGCCGCTGCTGGAGATCACCGAGATCGTCGGCATAGAGGATGACCAGCGGGCCGCCCGGCGCGGCCGGGGTGCCGTGGGCGAAACCGCCGGTCAGGCGGCCGTCGCCGAACTCGCAATAATCGGGGCCGTAATCGGTGAAGCGCCAGCCGAAGGCGCTGCCGTAGAAGTCGCGCGACCGGGCGATGTCGGCGACGATGAATTCGATGTAGTCGTTGCGGCGGTCGTTGCCGGGGCTGGCCATGGCGGTTCCTCTGGTCGGGATGCGGCAACACTGGCACGACTGCTTCGGGTCGTCTTGAATGGAACGGCCAGTCAGGCGGCGATGACTCGGCCGCCGGCGAGCTGGCCCAGGATCACGGCCGGGGTCAGTCCGGACAGGCGCCGGACCTCGCGCGTCAGATGCGCCTGGTCGGCGTAGCCGGACACCGCGGCCAGGGTGGCCAGCCCCGCCTCCTCCCCGCCTTCGGCCAGGCCGAGAAAGCGCTGGAAGCGCAGGATGCGATCGAGCGTCTTCGGGCCATAGCCGAAGGCCGCATGGCAGCGCCGGCGCAGGCTGCGTTCGCCGATGTCGAGCCGGCCGAGCACGGCGGCCAGGCTGGCATCGGGTTCTGCTGCCCCGCGCCCGAGCAGCCGGAAGACCAGATCCATATCCGCGGCCGGACGGTCGATATCGGGCGCCGCCTGGGCCAAGCCAGCCTCCAGCCGCGCCATCCGCCCCGCCACCGTGTCTATCTCGCCAATCCGGGCGGCAAGGTCGCGTGCCCAGGGTCGCCGCAGATCCTGCAGATCGACCTGCCGGCCGACGATCTCCGACATCGGCAGGCCGAGCCAACGCAGGGCGGCACCGGGCCGGAAACGCAGGCCGATCATCGTGGCGCCGGGCCGCAACAGCGGCGTCGCCGCCGTGACGTCAGGCCCCGCCACCACCAGCCTGTCCCCGGACCAGATCAGGTCGACGCAGCCATCCGGCACGACCACCACGGGCGCGGCCGGGTCCGACTGCGCCGTATGGGTCCAGCGGCAAAGGACATGGTCCGCCAGCGCCGGAACCGGCGCCGCCTCGCGATATCGTCCGGCCCGCTTGGCGAGGACCGGCCCGCCATCACCCTGCCGCACGCACTCCTCCCGGATCAGCCCGGCCCTATTCTCTCGCGATTTCGGGCGGCGGCGCCAGGGGCCGGCGCGGCCGGTCCAGGAAGGCGCTGGTGCCGGCGGCGACCTCGCCGTTGCTGAGTTGCCGCTCGAAATATCCCGCCTCGACCGCCAGCCCTTCATCGATCGTCAGGTTGAGGCCGCGGGTGACGCTGGCCAGGCAGGCGGCGACGGCGCGCGGCGTGTGCGCCAGGATGCGTTCGGCCAGGTCGGCGGCGGCGGCCGCCAGCGCCGCTGCCGGCACCACCTCGTTGATCAGGCCGATCCGCGCGGCTTCCAGCGCATCGATGGCGTCGCCGGTCAGGATCAGCCGCAGCGCCCGCTTGCGCCCGATCGCTCGCGGCAGGCGCTGTGACCCGCCGAAGGGCGGGGCGAAGCCCAGCCGGATCTCCGGCTTGGCGAAGCGCGCGCCGTCGGCGGCAATGGCCAGCGGGCAGGCCTCGACGATCTCGCAGCCGCCGCCGAAGGCCAGGCCGTTGACCGCGGCGATTACCGGCTTGGCAAAAGCCTCGATCCGCCGGGTCAGCCCCTGGCCGCGGCGCACCACCTCGCGCATCACCCGCTCGGTGCCGCCGCCGAGGGTGGCGTGCATTTCGCGGATATCGGCGCCGGCGCTGAAGGCCCGCCCCGCGCCGGTCAGGATCACCACCCGGATCGTGTCGTCGGCCTCGACCGTATCCAGGTGCTGCTGTAGCCGGTCGATCAGCGCGGCATCCAGGGCGTTCAGCACACCAGGCCGGTTGAGAGTGATGGTGGCGATCGGCCCCCGCACCGCGAGCAGGGCGAGGTCGGACGAGATATCTGGCGGCATCGGGGTCTCCGGTTGCGGAGGCCCGATCCTTCGGCCCCGCAACCATTCCCGGCAAACGCGGATTCCTGCAGCGGCGATGAACGCTGCTCACCCGTCCGCGACGCCCGTCAGTGCAGCTTCTTGGCTTTCAGCGCGCGGCTGCGGTCGCCGGAGCGAATGGTGACGTCGAACACATCGCCCTCGCGGTCCAGCGTCAGCGGCACCTCGACCCCGGCCTCGCCCAGGGCCCAGACCGCGCGGAAGAAGCCGGCGAGGTCGTGGACCGCGACGCCGTCGACCGCCAGCATGGCGTCGCCTTCGCGCAGGCCGGCACGCTGGGCCGGGCCGTTGCCGGCGAAGCCGACCACGACGACGCGGCCTTCATCCTCGGTCGCGAACAGGCCGAGCCAGGGGCGGGGCGGCTGGTCGGGGCGGCCCAGCGTCATCAGATCGTCGAAGATCGGCTGCAGCAGCTCGATCGGCACCACCATGTTCAGCGGCAGCACCCGGCCGCCGTCGGCCTGGTGCTGGATCTGCAGCGAACCGATGCCGATCAGGTCGCCGGCCGGGCCGATCACCGCCGTGCCGCCCCAATGCGGGTGGGCCGGGGCGGTGAACAGGGCGTCGTCCAGCACGTATTCCCAATAGCCGGCGAATTCCTGGCGCGCGACGATCTGCCCGGCCAGCGACCGGGCACGGCCGCCGGCGCCAGCGATCACGACCTCGGTGCCGGCCGGCGCGGCGCGATCGTAGCCGGGGCGTAGCGCCGGCACGCCGAGCGGCCCCAGCGCCTGGACCAGGCCGAGGCCGGTGACCTGATCGTATCCCAGCACGTGCCCGGGCACGACCCGGCCGCGATTGGTGGTCAGCCAGATCTCCTCGGCCTCGGTGATGAGATAGCCGATGGTCAGCACGATCCCGTCGTCACGGATCACCACGCCGTTGCCGGACCGTTCGGTGCCTAGCGTGCCGGCGGTATAGGCGTCGGCGGGAATGCGGGCGGTCAGGCCGACCACGGCGTCCAGCGCCTGGTCGAGATCGAACACATAATCGTCGGGTTGGGGTTGCGCCCGGACGGGCACTTCCCAGTCGTCCGGTCCGTCGGCCATCCAGGCCTCCATGGTATCGGGCGGGTGTTTCCGAATGATTGTCGACGCCATGCAGGCCCGGATGCAAGCCCCGAGACGATTCGGGGCCGGCAGGGCTTGTTTCGCGTCGCCGATCCGGGACAGTTTGGCCCTGCGAACAGATGGGGGGATCGATGGCGAAGGGCAAGTCGGCGGCCGTACCGGCAGGCAATGGGCCGGGCGGGGTGTTCGACCGCCGCCGCCGCAACCGGGCGCTGCTGGCCCGGCAGGGGCTGCTGCAGCGCTGGTCGCTGACCGCGGCCGAGGTGATCGAGCGGCTGGTCGGCCTGCAGTCGCAATCCCCGACCGCCGGCTATGTCGGGCTGTGGACGCGGCTGGAGCGGTTCGAGCTGGAGGATCTCGCGATCCTGATCCGCGACCGCAAGGCGGTGCGCATCGCCCTGATGCGGTCCACCATCCACCTGGTCACCGCCCGCGACTGCCAGGCGCTGTACCCGGTGCTGCAATCGGTGCAGGAACGGGCGCTGATGACCGGCTCGCCCTATGGCAAACAGCTGGCGGGAGTCGACCTGGAGGCGCTGATCGCGGCCGGCCGCCGGCTGCTGTTCCTGCAGCCACGCACCCTGGACGAGCTCGGCAAACTGCTGCAGGCGCAATGGCCCGACCGCGACGCCAAGTCCCTGTCCTCGGCCATCCGCAACCTGGTGCCGCTGGTCCAGCTGCCGCCGCGCGGGCTGTGGGGCATCGGCGGCCTGCCGGTCTGCACCCC
>NZ_JBYRFX010000565.1:0-19547 GCF_057815775.1 Inquilinus sp. | reverse complement strand
CGAGTGTCTCGCCGCCATGGCGCTGCCGGATCGCCAGCAGGGTGACGCCGCGCGGCATCTCATGCGGGCCGGTATAGGGGGGCGGGGCGGCCGCCTCGGCGCTGGAGCCGGCGGCGGTCACCGCGGATGCGGCCGCCACCGACAGCAGCCCGGCGGTCTGGAGCACAGAACGACGCGTGGCCATGACGTTCCTCCGTTGGAATCGGGGTCTGACGTGGAGCCTCGTGCGGTCTCTGTTCGACAGGGGCGCGCCGCTTGGTGGGGACCGACCGGGAGCCGGTTCCAGGGGCGAGGATCCGCCCGTTCCCGCCGCCGGACAAGCCAGCCGCCGGTGAGGCAAAAGCGCGCGATCGGCCGCTAGATCCGGCGGCCCTGTCCGTCGAACAGCGATGCCAGCTCCGGCTGGAAGAACAGCGGTCGCGGCGTGTCGCCCAGCGCCGGCAGCTCGGCGTCGCCGGCGATGCGGACCGAGACCGGGTCGGGGCCGGCCTGTCCCCAGACCAGGGCGTCGGCGCCCATCGGCTCGACCAGGCCCAGGGTCGCGGTCACCGTGGCGCGCTGCCGGTCGGTCGGTGCCAGGGCGATGTGCTCCGGCCGCAGGCCCAGCGCCACCGGCTCGCCCTCCTCCGGCGGCCGGCCGAAGCCGTAGCCGTCCAGCACCGACGCCTCGCCGCTGGCCCCGATGAAGACCGGGCGGCCGTCCCGGGTGGCGAGGGTGCCGGTGAGGAAGTTCATCGACGGCGCGCCGACGAAGCCGGCGACGAAGCGGTTGACCGGCTTCTGGTAGATCACCTTCGGCGTGTCGACCTGCTGCACCACGCCATCCTTCATCACGGCGATGCGGTCGGCCAGGGTCAGCGCCTCGATCTGGTCGTGGGTGACGTAGATCATGGTGGCGCCCAGCTCGGCATGCAGGCGCTTCAGCTCGACCCGCAGCTCGGTGCGCAGCTTGGCGTCCAGGTTGGACAGCGGCTCGTCGAACAGGAACACGCCGGCCTCGCGCACCAGGGCTCGGCCGATCGCCACGCGCTGGCGCTGGCCGCCGGACAGCTCGGCCGGGCGGCGCTTCAGCAACGGCTCGATCTGCAGGATGCGCGCCGCGCGTTCGACCCGGCGCTGGATCTCGGCCCGCGGCACCCGCGCCATCTTCAGGCCGAAGGACAAATTGCCCAGCACATCCATGCGCGGATACAGCGCGTAGGACTGGAACACCATGCCGATGCCGCGGTCCTTCGGCTCCTCCCAGGTCACGTTGCGGCCGCCGATCCAGATCTGCCCGGCGGAGACGTCGAGCAGCCCGGCGATGGCGTTCAGCAGGGTGGACTTGCCGCAGCCGGACGGGCCCAGCAGCACCACGAATTCGCCCTGCGCGATCTCCAGATCCAGGGTCTGCAGCACCTTCAGCGGGCCGTAATGCAGTTCGAGGCCGCGGATCGAGACACCGGTCATGCTCAGCCTTTCACCGCGCCGGCGGCGATGCCGCGCACGAACCACCGGCCCGAGGTGAAGTAGACCACCAGCGGGACCAGGGCGGTCAGCATCGTCGCCGCCATGTTGACGTTGTATTCCTTCTCGCCCTGGGTCGAGTTGACCAGGTTGTTCAACTGCACCGTCATCGGCAGATGCTCGCGGCCGGCGAACACCACGCCGAACAGGAAGTCGTTCCAGATGCCGGTGACCTGCAGGATCACCGCCACCACCAGGATCGGGATCGACATCGGCAGCATCAGGCGGAAGAAGATCTGCCAGAGACCGCCGCCATCCACCCGCGCCGCCCGGAACAGGTCGATCGGCAGGCTGGTGTAGTAGTTGCGGAACAGCAGCGACAGGATCGGCAGGCCGAACACCGTGTGGGTGATGACGATGCCGGGCAGGGTCGAATACAGCCCGGTGTCGGAATACAGCCGCACCAGCGGGTAGATGAAGACCTGGTAGGGGATGAAGGCGCCCAGCAGCAGGATGGCGAACACCAGGTTCGACCCGCGCACCCGCCAGAACGACAGGGTGTAGCCGGTCAGCGAGGCGATGGCGATCGACAGGATCACACTGGGCACGGTGATGGTCACCGAATTCCAGAAGCCGACCTGGATCCCGTTGCAGTTCAGCCCGGTGCAGGCCGTGCTCCAGGCCTTGATCCAGGGCTCGACCGTCCAGCTGTCCGGCAGCGCGAAGATGGCGCCGGAGCGGATCTCGTCCATCGACTTCAGCGAGGTCGCGATCATGACGTAGAGCGGCAGCAGGAAGAAGGCGGCCGACACGACGAGGAAGGCGTAGAGGCCGATGCGGGCCGGCGTCAGGTGCTGCGGCTTCGGCCCCTGCGGTTCGGTCTGTTCGGTGACGGGGGCGGTCATTGGCCGCCCCGCGCCTTGGGCCGGAAGTACTCGTAGTACAGCCAGGGCGACACCACCGCCGCCACGGCGAAGAACATCACCGTCGATGCGGCGGTCGCCAGGCCGATATTGGCCCGGCCGAACAGGTAGTCCATCACGAACTTGGCCGGCACCTCGCTGGAGATGCCGGGGCCGCCGCCGGTGGTGGCGATCACCAGCTCATAGACCCGGACGGTGGCGATGCCCAGCAGCACCACGGCGGTGATGATGGTCGGGCGCAGGATCGGCACGACGATGTGCAGATAGACCCGCCAGGTCGGGATGCCGTCGATCTTCGCGGCCTTCCACAGCTCCGGCTCGACCCCGCGCAAGCCCGACAGCAGGATAGTCATGACCAGGCCGGTCGATTGCCACACCCCGGCCAGCACGATGACGTAGATCGCCCGGTCGCTCTGCACGATCCAGTCGAAGCGGAACCAGTCCAGGCCCCAGTTCCGCACCGCCTGCTGGATGCCCAGCGTCGGGTTGGCGATCCACTGCCACACCAGCCCGGTGACGACGAAGGACATCGCCAGCGGATACAGGAAGATGGTGCGCAGCGTGTTCTCGAACCGCACCCGCTGGTCCAGCGCCACCGCCAGCAGGAAGCCCAGCACCAGGCAGCCGCCGATGAACAGCACGCCGAAGATCAGCATGTTGCCGATCGAGATCGACCAGCGATCGGTCGAGAACAGCCGCTCATACTGCCGGGCGCCGGCGAAATCCCCGTTGGGGATCATCTTGGACTCGGTGAACGAGATCCAGATGCTCCAGACCACGGTCAGGACATAGGCCAGCAGCACGATGACTGCCGCCGGCAGCAGGGCGCAATAGGCGGTCAGGATCCTGAGCGATCGCGAGGTCACACCATCCCTCCCCAAGGGTTGTGGGCGGCCGCCGGATCGCTCCGGCGGCCGGTCGCGATGCGGGCTACTGCGCCTGCTTGATGGCGTCGATCCAGTGGGCGGCGAAGTCCTCCGCGCTCATCGAAGGGGTGGTCCAGTATTGCGAGGTGACGTCGTTGATGGTCTGCACCAGGTCCTGCGGCGCCAGGAAATCCGGCGTGCTGATCTGGCGCTGGGTGTCCTTCAGCACCGCCAGGCCCTTCTGGGCGCAGGCGTCGAGGGCGGAGGTGTCGACATCCATCCGCACCGGCACCGATCCCTTCTTCGAATTGAAGGCGACCTGGCCCTCCTTCGACATGATGACGGTGGCCAGCAGCGTCTGGGCGTCGGCCGCGGCGCTGTCCTTCAGCTTCGGGAATACGAAGACGTCGCCGCTGGTGATGAAGTTCTCCTCGCCCGGCCCCAGCAGGCAGCCATAGTCCTTTTCGGCCACCCGGCCGGCGGCGATGAACTCGCCCTTGGCCCAGTCGCCCATGAACTGGATGCCGGCCTTGCCCTGCACCAGCATGCCGGTGGCCAGGTTCCATTCGCGGTTCGGGCTGCCGGGGTCCTGGTAGTCGCGCAGTTTGGCGAAGGTCTCGGCCACCTTCTTGAACTCCGGCGACTGCAGCGCCGCGGTGTCACGGTCTTTCCAGACCTTGTAGTAGAGGTCGCGGCCGCCGGCGCTGAGCAGGATGGAGTTGAACATCAGCGTCAGCTCCCAGGGCTGGCCGCCGACCGCCACCGGGATCAGCCCGGCCGCCTTGATCTTGTCGAGATCGGCGAACAGCTCGTCCCAGCTCTTCGGCTCTGCGGTGATGCCGGCCTGGGCGAAGACGGGCTTGGAGTACCAGATCCAGTTCTGGCCGTGGTCGTTGATCGGCGCGGCCCAGATGTGGCCGTTGTGCTGGATCGCGGCGTAGAAGGTCGGCGGCAGGGCATCCTTCCAGCCCTGCTGCGCCGCCAGGTCGTCCAGGCTGCGCAGATAGCCGCCATCGGCCAGATCGTTCATCTGCGTGCCGGTGTTCAGCTGCATCGCCGCCGGCGGGTCGCCGCCCAGGATGCGGCTGATGCCGATCGGCCGGGCGGTGGAGCCGGACCCGGCGATGGCGGTGTCGACCCATTCGCCGCCCTTGGCCTCGAACGCCTTGGCCAGTTCGCGGACGGCCGCGGATTCCCCGCCCGACGTCCACCAGTGGAACACCTCCGCCTTCTGGCCGGCCGCGGATGCGGCGGTGGCGCCGATCGCCGCGAGGGCGGTCGCGCCGAGCACGGCGGACAGGATCGTCTTCATGGCGTCGCCTCCAGTTCAGGCACTCTGCCGGTGCCCTTCCGTGGTTGAGACCCACCGGCCGGCGGGGCTCCCAGGCGGCGGGGTCAGCCGCCGTCCTGTTCCTAAGGCGGCGGCGTCAGCCGCCGTCCTGTTCCTAAGGCGACGGCGTCAGCCGTCGTCCTGATGCATCAAACGAACCGGTCTGAAGCCGGCGGCCGTGGAATCGGCGCCGGCCGCTCGCAACGGCTCTCCAGCGCGATGGTGCGGCCTTGCGAGGCCTCCATCGCGGTCATGATCTCGAGGGCATGGAACGCCAGCTCGGCCGACACCCGGTGCGGCCGGCCGGCGCGATAGCTGTCGACCATCTCGGCGGCGCCGAGGCCGCGCAGGCCCAGCCGCCCCGGCACCCCCTGGGTGAAGGGATGGTCGACCGTGATATTCTGCCAATCGGCGGCCCCGCGGCGAAACACGCTCACCGGGCCGGTGAAGTCGTTCGGGTCGGGCGCGATCATGGTCCCTTCGGAGCCGTAGATCTCGAGCTTCGGATGGCTGTGTTTGACGATATCGAAACTGGTGGCGATCGTCACGGTCGCACCGTTCTCGAATTCGATCACCCCCGTGGTGTGGGTCGGGACTTCGACCTCGATGATCTCGCCCCTCCGCGGCTCGCTGACCACGGTTCGCTGCCGGCGCGTGGTCTTGGCGGTGCCGACGACGGAGCGGGCGGGGCCGAACAGCGCGATCAGGTTGGTGACGTAATAGGGGCCGACATCCAGCATCGGCCCGCCGCCGCGGGCGTAGAAGAAGGCCGGGTTCGGGTGCCAGTGCTCATGCCCCGGCAGCAGCAGCATGGCGGTGGCGGCGACCGGCGTGCCGATCGCGCCCTCGTCCAGCAGCCGGCGGGTCAGCTGGTGGCCGCCGCCCAGGAAGGTGTCGGGCGCGCAGCCCAGCCGCAGGCCGCGGGACCGGGCGGCCGCCATCAGTTGCCGCGCCTCGTCCATGGTCACGCCCAGCGGCTTTTCCGAATAGACGTGCTTGCCGGCCTCCAGCGCCCGCCGGCTGATCTCGGCATGGGCGACCGGGGTGGTCAGGTTGATCACCACCTCGATCTCGGGGTCTTCCAGCAGCGCGTCCAGCGACACCGCGGCGATGCCGAATTCGGCGGCCAGGGCCTGCGCCGCCGCCGCGACCCGGTCGGTCACCGCCTTGACCCGGATGAAGTCGAACATGTGCAGCGTGGCGATGTAGGTGGCGGAGATGTTGCCGCAGCCGACGAGGCCGACCTGGACGGGTTTCGACGATGTCATGGTCAATGGATCCCGGCGTGCAGTGCGGCGTGGCGGTCGCGGAGATAGGCGATCGACAGCCGCATCTCCTCGTCCAGCTGGGGCGTGGCGTCTTCGGTGTGGGTCCAGTGCGAGGCGCCGGGCGCGTCCTCCAGCTCCAGCGTGATCGGCCCGGCATAGCCGATGGCGTCCAGCGCCGCGAGGATGGCGGTCCAGTCGATCTTGCCGCGGCCGGGCCGCCAATGCGCGTTGGTGTGGCCCTCATTGTCGGAGAAATGCGTGTTGAAGATGCGGTCGCCCAGCATCAGCACGGTGAAGTGCGGCATGTCGCCGGACGGGAACAGGTGGCTGGGGTCGAAGTTGAAGCCGAGATGGGGCGATCCGACCCGTTCGATCAGCCGCAGCATGCTCTGGCCGGTGTTGACCCAGCGATAGGGATGCGGCTCGACCGCCACCCTCAGGCCGCTGGCGGCAGCGATGTCGCAGGCCTTGGCGAAGGTCGCGACCATCTGGTCGTATTCCGCCGTCCAGTCCCATTGCGGCTCGACCGGCGCGGTCCATTCCTGCGAGGTCGGCCGCTGCATGATCGGCCGCAGGTCGCGGGCGAAGGGGTAGGGCGTCATGGTGGTGACGAAGGGCGACCCCAGCGCCGCCGCCGTCGCCACCGCGCGTTCGAAGCCCGACAGGTCCGGCTTCGAGGTGGCGGCGCCCGGCTGGCGGGTGAAGGGCAAATTGTAGAAGAAGTTGGTGAGGGTCAGGCCCTCATCCGACGCCAGGGCCCGGAGGTCGCGGATCCGGTCGGGCGTGTAATAGCCGGCCAGGGTGTCGACATCCCAGGCGACCAGTTCGAAATGGCGGCAGCCGGCCCGGGCGACGCGCCGGATCGCGCCCTCATAGGGCGGCACCCAACTGAAGCTCCAGACCGTGGAGCCGAAGGCGATCGGCGTCGATGTCACGGGGTGTTTCCTCTCGCTCGGGCAGTCGGCGCCTTGGCGGCGCCTGTGTCGGCTTCGCAGGGAACGGGCAACACGGGGGCAGGCGGGGGATCCGGCATCCGGGATCCCGGCAAACGCGATCGGCGAGGCCGGCGGGATTGAAATTCGTAACGTTACGATTCAATAGCGTGACCGGCCTGTCAACGAGTCTCGATTGTGCAATGCAGCGCGGGAATGGGGGAAAAGTTTGTCGCGTTTGGCAAACGGGCTTAGATTCATAACGTTACGAATTCTGGCTGCCGCGGATGATGGAAACAGGATGGGCATGCCGCAAATCATGGTGATGTCTATGTCGGCGGTGCCTGGTCGGGGCCGTGGCTAGGCCGCCGGCCTCAGCCGGCGACGCCGGCGGCCGGGTCACGCTGCGCACGCTGGCGCGGCATCTCGGCCTGTCCGTCACCACCGTGTCGCGGGCGCTGAAGAACGGGCCGGAGGTCAGCCGGGGGACGATCGAACTGGTCGGGGCCGCGGCGAAGCAGATGGGCTACCGGCCGCATCTCGGCGGCATCAACCTGCGCACCGGGCGGACCCATGCGGTCGGCATCGTCCTGCCGCTGGAACGGCCGGGGGCGATCACCAACGTCGTCACCGCGCTGATCGAAGGCGCCTCGGCCACCCTCAGGGCCGCCGCCTATCGCACCACCATCGTGCCGGTGCTGCCGACCGACCGGCCGCTGGACGCGATCCGCGCCCTGGTCGAGGAAAGTGCCGTCGACGGGCTGATCCTGACCAACACCGAGCCGCAGGATGTCAGGGTCAAATACCTGCTGCAGATCGGCTTCCCCTTCGTCACCTTCGGCCGGACCGAGCTGTTCAGCCCGCATCCCTGGTTCGACATCGACCACGAGGCCGTCGGCGCGGCGGCGGCGGCGCTGCTGTTCGCGGCCGGCCATACGGCGCCCGTCATCGTCGCCCCGCCGGCGCAACTGACCTACAGCAGGCAGTTCCTGCAGGGCTGGCGGGCGGCGCATCGCGACCATGGCCGGGCGCTGGCCGAGGCCTCGATCGTCTTCGCCGAAGCGACGCCGGACAGCGGCCGCGGCATCGTGCCGGCGCTGCTGCAGGCCCGGCCGGACGTGACCGCCGCCTTCGTCACCAGCGAGGAGGCGGCGCTGGGCGTCATCGCCGGGCTGGCGGCGGCGGGGCGCCGGCCCGGCGATGACGTCGCGCTGGTCGCCTATGGTGGCACCCGGCTGCACAGCTTCCTCAACCCGCCGCTCAGCGCCTTCAGCTATCCGCATCTCCGCACCGGCGAACACCTGGCGCGGCTGCTGGTCCGGGCGATCGCCGGCGAGGACCCGGCGGCGCTGCACGAGGAGGTGCAGGCCGACTTCCTCAACCTCGGCAGCCAGGCCCTGCCGCCCTGATCGCACGGCACGGCCACACCAGGCCGGGGCATGCGCCAGGTGAATGGCGGCATGATTCTTCACGATCCTGTCACATTTGAAGGCGGTGCTAATTCTTCCTAAAGGCCGAGATAACTGGTCTCCGGCCGGATGAAAAAAAGACTCATAGGATTATGAGTCTAATTCCTGGGAAGGAAGCGACCATGGCTCCGCCGCCGTCAGACACACAGGACGTCCGGGATCGGATTCTCACCGCCGAGGAAGAGGCGGCCGTGGATTGGACTCTTGGGATCACCGGCGGGTCGCGCTCGGCGCAGCGGGTTGTTCAGCCGAACCCGAATGTCATCGAGATGGTGACGACCGGCGATACAGCGCCCCGGGCCCTTCACGACCCGGTCCTCGTCGAAACGATGCCGGGCGAGCTTTTCCCGGGGCAGGCGGCAGGGGGTGACGATCCTGATGACACCCCCGATACCAGGGCCGCGAGGGTGATCGAGGCCCTGACGCGGATCCAGGAAAAGGTGCTGGCGGACAACGATCGCATAATCGATGTCGCCGCGGCCCGGGATCTGGGCCGGAGGTTCCGGCCGCAGCGGCTGCGTGGCTCGACGGACGAGAGGAAGTCCTCGCACCAGGAACTGATGAACGCCATCACCGCTGAGGTGGAGATGCAGTGGTTCCTGGCTCAGGGCATCGATGCGGAGAGGGTGAAGGCGATCCGCAAGACCGCTTTCCTGTCCGGCATGGCCAACCCGACGGGCACGCTGTTTTCAAACACCCTCACCTATATGATCGGCCCACTCGCCGGAGCCTTGGGCGGCAGCCCGTGGTTCAGCGTGCTTGTCGGCGGCGTCGCGACAGCCTTTTCCCCGCTGGTGAATTCGGCACAGCAATCGGGCGTCGTGACGCTGTGCGAACATATCCGGGAAGGCGACTACAGCATCGTCAGCGACAAGGCATCGCTCAACGATGCGGAATGGCCCAAGGAGCTGGCGGAAGAACTCGAACGGAAGACCGCCGAATTCACTGCGCTGGGCAATACAATTCCTGCAAAGATCCAAGGCCTGCTCGGCGGCGCGCCCATGACCATGGAGCAGATCGCTGCTGCCGAACCGGACCAACTGCAGGCGTTGTTGGCTTCGGCCAGCGCCGAGGAACAGGCTCAGGTGGCGGACAGTATCAAGGCCTGGTTCGACAGCATGGACGAAGTCGAACAGCTTCAGTTGAGGCTGTTCCGGGCACAGGGATCGCATGCACGCCAGCAGGTCGGCAACACCTATCAGATTGGCCCCCGGGCCGTGCGTGGCGCGGTATCCGGTGTGGTCGGCTTCGGACGGGCAGCCGAGTCCATCGGACGCGCGAACATCTACTCCTCCCTCGCCAGTGTCGGCATTCAATCGCTGGCGTCAGGGTTCCTGCATTTTCTGCAGATGCTGGCTGCTGGGTGGGATGAAACCAACAAGCAGGATTACAACGACAAGTTGAATCTCTTGTACGGCGCCTGGATGGACGAAAACGGCGATGTCGACGAAGACAAGCTGCGAAGCTACATCCTTTCGCCGGAACAGGCGTTGGTGAAACGCATGACGGGGATCGCTACTTCCAAGCGCAAGGCGCTGGAAAAAGAACTCGAAACCCTGAAGGCCGAAGCGCCAAAGGCGAGTGACGATGTAGCGGCGGAGCAGGGGCATCCCTATGCTTCCGCGGATGACTGGGATACAATCCGCGCGTCGGAAGATGTCATCAGAGAGCTGAAGGAAGACGAACAGCGACTGAAGAATTTCGACCTGGTAGGCTTGCAGGGCAGCATCACGCTGGCGCTGTTCGAAGGGACGCTCGACACCTTCAAGCTGGGCTACAAATGGGCGGATTTGCAGAAGAAGTACGCGACGAGGGGTGAGCTCTCGTCACAGACGGCGCAGCGTATCGGGCAAGTGTTCCACGGCATCGTCTTCGGCAGCGCCGGCTCGGCCCTGGTGGGCCGGATAACCGGGGCTGGCTTAGGCGGGGCGTCCCAGGAGACAAGTGGCGAGATCGGTGGCCTTGCGGCGCTCTCGGCCTTCTTCGGTGTGGTGGGCGCCTTCTATCAAAGCGGCGCCATCAAATTCAAAAATCTGCGCCGGGGCATTTTGGACAAGATCGCGACAGCGAAGAAGGCCGCTGATGAGGATCCTGGCAATCAGCAGCTCCAGGATGCCTACCGAGAAGCCCAGCGTTTGGAAATGTCGCTGATGGCCCAGGTCAAGAAAGGCGTGTTCGCCGGCGTTCACGTATGGCAGGCGGACGGTGAAGCAAACACGGCCAACCAGCAGGTGGATACTGCCCTGACGGCCCTGCGCACCACGACGGATGCGGCGCTGAAGATCGAAGCGGCGCTCGCCGCACTCAGTCATAATCTCACCACGGCCATCCCGATCATGTCGGCTTCGGCCTGATCGTCGCGCCGAGCGGGCTTTGCCAGCCCCCGCCGATGTGATTGGGACATCGAGCGGGGGCCTCTGCCTATCGCTTCTTCCGGCCGAGCCGCTTGGCGTTGGCGGAGACGACGCGGTGGGCCGGGCTCAGGCTGGCATCGGCCAGGGCGTTGGCATCGTCCATCAGGCGGGTGCCGATCTCGGTGCCCTGGGTCATGCCCAGCTGCATCCAGCGCTGCCAGGCGGTGACCGGGTCGGACGTCATGGCGGCGAAGCCAGCCTGCGCCTGGGCGCTGAACCAGCCGGCCCAGCCATGCTGGGCCGTGGCCATCTGGGTCGCGACATTGGCGCCGGTCTCGGCCATCACGGCCATCTTTTCCGACATCATGCGGGTGAATTCGGGATCGCCCATCGCCACCGGGTCGCCGGCGGCCTGCGCCATCATCAGGCTGCGATGGCCGATGGTCTGGCCGGCGGCCACGGCCATCTCGGTCATCTGGATCATCGGGTTGGTCGGCGTGCGGCGCCGCGTCGTGCGTCTTGTGGTCATGCCGATCCTTGAATGCCGAAGTTCAGTTGCGTGCCCGCCGGGCGGAAGCCCAGCTTGGCGTAGAGCGGTTCCGCCCCGGCCGCGGCGGACAGCCAGACCAAGTCGTGGCCATCGTCGAAATGGGCGCCCAGCAGCCGGCGGCACACCGCCTCGGCCAAGCCGCGCCGGCGAAAGGCGGGCCGGGTGCCCACCGCCGCCAATTCGGCGGTGCCTCCGCCGATCAGCAACAGGCCGCTCGCGGCGGGGGTTCCGTCCAGCCGGGCCAGGGCCGCCCGCCGCCCGCCGCGGGCCAGGCCCTGGGTCAAGCGGGTGCGGAAATCCACCTCTCCGGCCGCGTCCAGCGGCTGGTCGAAGGCCTCGCGCTGCACCTGCATCAGCCCGTCCAGCGCGTCATCGTCCTCTGCCCCGACCAGGTCGGCAGCGCCGGCCGGCGCGACGCGGTAGACGTCGGGCCGCAGCGTCATCAGCGGGGCTTCCATCTCGCGACGATAGCCCATGGCGAACAGGGTCGGAGATAGCGAAGGATATAGTTCGCGAAAGAATTCCAGGCGGAAGCGCCGGCCTGCCGCATCGAAGGCGCGCTGCAGCCCGGTGATCGCCGGCCGCCATTCCGGGGCGGCCGCGACCGGCACAGCGAAGCTCAGCATCGGGTCGTCGCTGGCGTCGGACACGAACAGGGCGAAGGGCCCCGCCTCTTCGCGGCGCCGTCCCTCCGCCGCCGCCGCCAGCGTGTTGGGGACCAGCCGATGCAGCAGGTCGCGGCTCAAGACAATGCGGGCACCAGCCGCTCCATCGCCGTCTCCAGCAGGGCGATCGACCCGGCGAAGCAAAGCCGCAGATGGCCTTCGCCGCCAGGCCCGAAGGCGGAGCCGGGGGCCAGGCCGACATTGGCCTCATGCAGCAGGCGCAGCGCCAGGGCGCGGCTGTCCGGCTCGCCCTCGACGCTGAAGAACAGATAGAACGCGCCGTCCGGGCGGGTCAGCCGCACCCGCGGCGATTCGGACAGCCGGCCGATCACTAGGTCGCGCGCCACTCGGCAATGTTCGACCTGGCTTTCGACGAACGGTTCGCCCTGCTCGATCGCGGCGACGGCGCCGTATTGCAGGAAGGTGGGCACGCCCGAGGTGTTGAACTGCTGCAGGTTCTCGAACACCTGGCCCAGCTCCTCGGACGCCACGATCCAGCCGATGCGCCAGCCGGTCATCGCCCAGTTCTTGGAGAAGGTGTTGACCACGACCAGCCGGTCTTCCGGCGTGGCGATGGTCAGGAAGGACGGGGCGACCTGCCGGTCATACACGAAGCGGGCATAGACCTCGTCGGCGACGATCCAGATGCCGCGGGCCCGGCAGAATTCCAGGATGGCCTTCTGCTCCTCCGCCGTCAGCATCCAGCCGGTCGGGTTGCCGGGGCTGTTCAGGAACAGGGCGCGGGTCTTGGGACCGCAGGCGGCGAACAGCCGGTCGAGGTCCAGCCGCCAGCGGCCGTTCTCGACCCCGATCGGCACCGGCACGGTCCGGCCGCCGGCGATCTCGACGGCGCTGAAGATGTTCGGCCAAACCGGGACGGGCATGACCACCTCGTCGCCCGGCGACAGCAGGGCCTGCATGGTCATCATGATCGCCTGCATGCCGCCGATCGTGACGTAGATCCGCCCGGCCGGCACCGCGACGCCGGCGAATCGGCTGACATAGCCGGCCAGCGCCTCGCGCAGCGGCGGGATGCCGCGCTGCCAGGTGTAGAAGGTCTGGCCCTCGGCCAGAGCGCGGTTGGCCGCCTCGGCGACGAAGGGCGGCGTCGCCCGGTCGCCCTCGCCGATCCACAGCTGGATCAGGTCGGGCTTGCCGCGGCCGGCGTTGACGATCTCGACGATGCCGCTTTCCGGCAGCCTGGCGATGTCGGGCCGAATCGCCCCCAGAAGACCCGTCGCGATGTGTCCGTCCACGTCCAACCTCCGTTCGAAGGACGGGAGGGTACAAGGCGCGGCCCCGGGCGTCATCATCGCCCGCCGCATGGGCGTCGCGCGCCGGGTTCGGGGGCGGGTGGCCACAGGTGGAAAAGGTCACGGAACCGGATCGCCGGCCCTGTCGTTAGCGAGGAGAGGCTGCATTGGCGCGCGACCGGCATCGGTCGCCGGCACCGATGCGGCCTCGATGGCCGCTGCGGAGCCCCTCCCCGCCGGTGGCCATGTGGCGCCAGGCCCGCGACCGAAGCCCCCTTCGGACCGCGGGCGGCGGCGGGGTCGGCAGGGACCCCGCCGCCCGCCGGCCATGCGCCTCACCTCCCAACTCAGTGCAGGCGGAATTCGGCGCCGCAGAGCCGCAGTTCGGCTGGCTTCACCACGCCGGTGGCGGCGACGCGCACGGAATGCAGCGGCCCTTCGATGTTGTGGGACCAGAAATCCAGGAAGCGGTGCAGTTCCGGGAAGCGCGGGGCCAGATCCAGCTTCTGCCAGACGAAGGTCTGCAGCAGCCCGGGGTGATCGGGCAGGTGATACAGGATCTCCGCCGTGGTCAGGCGGTAGCCCTGCAGCTGACGTTCCAGATCGGTCATGCCGTACCATCCCTTCCTGCACCGCCGGCGTTGGGTGGGATCGCCGGCCCTTATGAAGGAAATGTGATGTGGATTTCCCGGCTGAACAAGAGTATTTCTAAATAAATCAATGCGTTAGCAGCAGGGCGATGTGATTGCTGCCAAGCTGATGGTCACATGTGACCCATCCTGCCCTCATCCTCGAATGTGTCTGAGCGCCAAGGGCTGCGATGGCGGTGCCTGAGGCAGGCCTGCTGACGAAAAAAGCGTCGTATGCACAATAACAAAGCGTATTTTATCAGGAATAGACACTTCTAATGGTGTCATTTTTCATACACATTGCAGGGGCTCGGCTTTCGGCCCTTCGGCCCGTCCCGGGCAGGTGACCATCCCCGATGGGCTGTTCGACCCAGGCAATTCATTTCCACCGAGGCATCCAAGACATGGCATCCATAGACGAACCGATCATCGACCATGACGCATCCACGGTGCGTCTCCTGGCCTGGGTCGTTGATGTCTGTGGAATCGATGCCGACTCGCTGGCGGCTCTCTCCGCCGCCAATCCCGACCAGCGCCGGGAGTTTCTGCACAACGCCTTGCAGCGTATTCTCCAGCCGGCCTATCCAGCGCCGGTTCAGCCGGATCCTCGCGACATGGATGCCAGCGTCGAGTACCTGAAAAGCGTCCTGCCGCAAGGTGGCGCGCCTCCGGCCCGGCAATTGCTGTCCGATCTCGCCAACGCCGGCGGCCAGGATGTCGGCCGAGATCTCATCGCGACGGAGACGGCGACGACAAGCGCGGTTCCGGCCATCACGGAGGTCGAAACCGCCGCCGCGTTCCGCGGCGAGTTGGAGAAGGCCGAACAGATCGAGGCCCTGGGCCGTCTGTTGACCGCCTTGATCCCGGGGGATGCGGCTCCTGCCTCGCCGCGCGCCCGCAGATTCTACGAAAGCTGGGCCATCTACGGCGACCTCACATTGCTCGACAACAAGGCGTTCCTGGCCGGTATACGCAACAGTCCGGAGATTGCGCGGTTGGCGGCGCTTGCCGCCCTGCTGGAATCCGTGCTGCAGGCGGGAGCGCCTGATGGAACCGATCAGGCCGGGCGAATCGCGATAGCGACGGCGAGTGCTCATGCGCTGCCGCTGGTGAAGTCGCTGAGGCAGGACATCGCTGTCCTGAAGGATGGTGCGAGTGCGGTCGATCGGACGTGGCGCACGGTCGGCACCATGTGCGCCATCGCGCCGCCGTTCATCATTGCCGTATTCCAGAAGCCCAGGGCCGACATCTATCTGGCGTCGGCGGCGGGCGCCTACGCCAGCACGGTGTCGTCGGCCATGGATGCGGCACGAAATCCGGTCGCAAGTCCGAAAGTCTTCAACGATGCCTTCATCAAGCGGCACTTCGTCTGGCTGATACCATTCTTTACCTATTTCATTCCGACTTTTATTCCAAGTCAGGCAAAATTTGCCGATACAGAGCATCATAAGGTCGAGGCAATTCTCTGGGCGTTGCTCGCCGGCGCAATCGAGATGGGCGTGTTCCTGCTGGTGAGCAATGCGTACGATCTAGGCCGCCGGGCCAAGACGAGGTCAGGCCCTGACAGGGATCTTCGCCAGGGCACACTCAAGCTTCCGCACGGTACCCCTGTGCCGGAGAACGTACCCCCGGAGGACATTCCCAGGCAGTTGACGCAGGAGGTCGTGACGGCCTTGCTGAAGGGCCTCAACCAGGCGCTGGGCGAGGTCGCGGGAAATCGGGCCCGGTTCGAGGCCGATGGCGGTCGGGTCACGGACTCGCTGAGCACGCAGATGCGCTTCCTGCCGACGGACGTCGCGAGAATAGAGAAGATCCTTTCCAAGGTCGTAGACCACGTCGAAGCCGCGGTGGAAGATGACGCCATCATGACGGAGGGCCAGAAGCAAAGGGCGGTGAAGATATCGACAACGATCGTCGAGAATTCTCTTTCGGTCTTCCAGACGGCATCCGTCTACAAATCGCCACTGACCATTGTCGACGTCGGCGTGTTCTCGATCCTGTCGGCGAAGTGGTCATGGACTAGTGCCCTGGACAAGGATGTCACCCTCCAGGACCATTCCAAGCTGTTCAGGGACCTCTCGGGGGATCGGCTGGTCGCATTGCCGGTCAATGTCATCAACCTGATCAAGCCGGAATGGCTCGCCAATCGCTACGGCTTCGGCGTGCTCACCACCTATCTCTGCGTCATGGCCCTGACCGTGAAAGGACCGGTGGGGGAGGCGGCCGCCAATGCGATGCTGGCCACAATCCAGGCTGCCGCCAATCCCAGGACGACCTGGGGCCGCGCATCCGGCTGGATGGCAAACCAGATCGAGGCCGGGATGGCGCTGCTGAAGGCGGAACGCGACGCCGCCGAGCTGGAGACCGAGTCGGTTCAGGCCCCCGAGGATCGGGGCGGACAGCTTTACGCGCTCGATGAACTGGCCATCCCCAGAACGGGCTTCGACGACCTCGCCCAGCAATGGCAGGCCCCACAGACCGTGGCGGAGGCCATGGCTTCGGCGCCGGCCGGCGAAAGGAGAGGTCGGCCGATCGAGGACGCGGAGGCGCGGCCGAGGACGGAAAAGGCTGTCGCCCCACAAGGCCAGACGGAAGCGGCCAATGCTCTCGGTGATTTGGATTTCAAATCGGACTTCGACAACCTCGGCCAGGAATGGCGGGCTCAACAGCCCGAGGCGGGGCCCAGCAACGCGACGACCACGATTCCGCCACTTGACGACAAAGCTCAGCCGGACAAGACAGACGAACACGGCAAGCCGCGGACATGAATCCGGGCCGGCCGGTCTGGAGTGGGCGAGGCGGAGATCTGAGAATGCCGGACGGGTCCTGCCACTGCGGCACGGTGCGGTTTCGCGTCGATGCCGAGATCACGGAACTCACCACCTGCGACTGCTCGCTCTGCGCGAGGCGGAACGCTGTCATGGCGAAGGTGCCCGAACGGGCGCTGACGGTGCTGGCCGGTGAGGCGGCGCTGACCCTCTATCAATGGAACACGCGCCGGGCGAAGCACTATTTCTGCAGCCGCTGCGGCATCTATGTGTTCCACCGCAAGCGGGCGGCGCCCGACCATTTCGGCGTCAACGTGTTCTGCCTGGATGGCTTCGATCCGGCCTCGGTCCCGGTTCGCGCCACCGAGGGCGTGGGCATGAGCGTCGAGGATCCAGCCGCCCGGCCGGACTGGCCGGGGCCGCGGCCCGCCGGCTGATCCGCCTCGGTGCGAGCAGACGGCTCAGGCGAACAGGCTGCGGTGTTCCTGCTCCACCGTCGGCAGGGCGCGCAGGATTTCCGACAGATGCGCCCGTAGTGCGGCTTCGGCGCCATCGGGGTCACGCCGGTCGATCGCGACCAGGATGGCGCGATGCTGGTCGATCAGCAGCGGCAGGGAAGAGGCGGTGGGCAGCGTCAGGTGGCAGACGCGGTCCATATGCGCCTTCAGATCCTCGATCACGGTCCAGGCCGACGGGCAGCCGGCCCCTTCTGCCAGGGCAGCGTGAAAGGCCTCGTCGGCGCGCTGGAATTCGTAATGCTCGCCGGCCTCGGCCGCGATCACCTGGGCGTCGAGATGGAAGTCGATCCGGGTGCGGACCCGGGAATCGAAGCGCTCGCAGGCCCGCCGCACGACAGCCGTCTCCAGCGATTCGCGGATGAACCGCGCCTCCAGCATGCGCTCGATCGAGATCTTGACCACGAAGGTGCCGCGCCGCGGCTGGATCTCCACCAGCCCCGACCGGGCCAGGGCGATGAAGGCCTCGCGCACCGGCTGGCGCGACACGCCGAATCGCGCCGCGATCTCCTGCTCCGACAGCGGTGCGCCGGGCTCGATCGCCAGGGTGATGATGCCCTTGCGGATCTCCAGCTCGATCAGCCGGGCGATGCTGGTGCTGTGGTCGAGGAGGTCGAGCGGCGCCATGGCGATCAGGCTCACAAGGGCTGTTGCATCGAAAGGGCTACCATACTAACCTCCCGCCTACCATACTAGACGAGGCCTGGGCATACCAGACCCTGCCACCGGCGGTGCCGAGTGGCCAAGAAGGGTGCGGCATCTCATGGCCGACTGAAGAGGGGGGAGAGCATTCATGAAAGCCATTTTTGCATCGATTCTCGGGGCCGCGCTGTCGCTGGCCGCGACGGCGGCGTCGGCGCAGACGGTAACCCTGCGCTCGGCCGATATCCATCCGGACGGCTACCCGACGGTGGTGGCGGTCCAGTATCTCGGCCAGCTGATGGACGAGCGGACGGGCGGCCGGATCAAGATCCAGGTGTTCAACAATTCGCAGCTCGGGGCCGAAAAGGACACGATCGAGCAGACCCGGTTCGGCGTCATCGACATGAACCGGGTGAACACGGCGCCGTTCAACAATCTGGTGCCGGAAACCCAGGTGCTGGGCCTGCCGTTCCTGTTCCGCTCGGTCGACCACATGCACAAGGTGGTCGACGGCCCGGTCGGCGACGAGATCCTGAAGGCGTTCGAGCCGTTCGGCCTGGTCGGCCTGGCCTTCTACGATTCCGGCGCGCGGTCCTTCTACACCGTGAACAAGCCGATCCGGTCGATCGAGGACATGAAGGGCCTGAAGATCCGGGTCCAGCAATCCGACCTGTGGATCGCGATGCTGCAGGCCTTCGGCGCCAACCCGACGCCGATGTCCTATGGCGAGGTCTATTCGGCGCTGGAGACCGGCGTGGTCGACGGGGCGGAGAACAACTGGCCGTCCTATGAATCGTCGCGGCATTTCGAGGTGGCGAAGCACTTCTCGCTGACCGAACACTCGCTGGCGCCCGAGGTGCTGGTGATCTCCAAGCTGTCCTGGGACAAGCTGTCGGCGGACGACCAGGCGACGCTGCGCCAGGCAGCCAAGGACTCCGTGGTCAAGATGCGCGAGCTGTGGGTCGCGCGCGAAAAGGAGTCGGAGGCCAAGGTGCGGGCCGGCGGCGGCGAGATCATCACCGTCGACAAGGCGCCCTTCGTGGCGGCGATGGCGCCGGTCTACGCCAAGTTCGTCACCGACGAGAAGATGAAGGCCCTGGTCGATCGCATCCGCGCGGTCCAGTGACCGCCTGAACCCGGCCGCCCCCCGCGTTGCGGCGCGGGGGGCTTTCGACATGATGGTTTGCAAGGGAGATCGGCCGGCATGGCCTCGATCTTGAACGCGACGCGCCGGACCTTGGGCGCCCTGTCCACCGGGGCGCTCTGGCTGGCGGGGGCCGGCATGGTGGCCATGACCGCCGTGGTCGGCTGGCAGGTCTTCGCCCGCTACGTCCTGAACGACACGCCGAGCTGGGCGGAGCCGATGACGTTGCAGCTGATGGGCTGGTTCATCCTGCTCGGCGCCGCGGTCGGCGTGCGTGAAAGCTTCCATCTTGGCCTCGACATCCTGCAGCAGGTGCTGCCGCCGGTGGTCAACCGGGTGCTGGAAGCGGTGAACCTGCTGCTGATCCTCGGCTTCGGCGTCGCCATGGTCTGGTACTCCATCCTGCTCGCGATCGGGACCTGGACCGCGACCATCCCGGTGCTCGACCTGCCGGGTGGCTTCGACTTCCTGCCGCTGATCGTCGGCGGCGTGCTGATCGCGCTGTTCGCGGCCGAGCGGCTGTTCGACCGCGTCCTCGGCGTCGAGCCCGCGGCGGCGGCGATGCCCACCGTGCAGGAGATGGCGTGATGGAGCTGTGGGTCCTGTTCGGCGGCTTCACCCTGTTCATGTTCATGGGCATGCCGATCGCCTTCTGCCTCGGCATCTCCTGCCTGGCCACGGTGCTCTACATGGGGCTGCCGCCGGTGGTGGTGTTCCAGCAGATCAATTCCGGCATGAACGCCTTCGCCATGATGGCGATCCCGTTCTTCATCTTCGCCGGCGACCTGATGAT
>NZ_JBYRFX010000564.1:0-13927 GCF_057815775.1 Inquilinus sp. | reverse complement strand
GACGGGTCGCCCGTCACGCCGCACAGCCGCGAGATCATCGCGGTGGCGGGATAGGAGATAGGAGCGTTTCAGAGAGACGCTGCGCCCTTCACTTTTGTCCTGCTAGGCACAGGTCTCAACTTTTAATGTCATTGCCCGGCTTGACCGGGCAATCCAGGGGCTTTCAAGAGCCGCTCTGGCCGCCCCTGGATGCCACGGTCAAGCGGTGGCATGACAAAAAAGAGAGGGACAACAGGCATTGGGGGAAACCCGTTAGGCTGAAACCGGCGGCTTGCGGTCGATCCAGGGCTGCGCCGCCTCCAGCTGCGTCGCCAGGCGCAGCAGCGTCGCCTCGTCGCCGGTGCGGCCGACCAGTTGCACGCCCATCGGCAACCCATCCGGCGTCCAGTGCATCGGCAGCGAGACTGCCGGCAGGCCCGACAGGTTGAACGGGTACATGAACACGGCGTCGGACCATTTCGCGTTGTAGGCGTCGTAATCGGTCATGCTCATGTCCCAGTGGCCGAAGGGCCGCGGCGGCTGGGTCAGGGTCGGGGTGAGGTAGGCGTCAAAGGGCAGCAGTTGCCCCACCAGGTCCCGCGCGATTAGCCGCAGCGCCTCGATGTTCCCGGCATGGCCGATGCCGGAGATGGACCGGCCGCGCTCGATCACCGCCCAGCTCAGCGGCTCGAGGTCGCCCTGTGTCACCGGCCAGCCGACCACGGATTCCAGCGCGGCGAACATCGTCGCCGTCTCCACCGCCGCCATGTCGATGTAGGTGGCCCAGGCCCGGTGCGCGTCGAAGGCGAGGTCGTGCTCCTCGACCACATGCCCCAGCCCTTCCAGCAGCCGGGCCGTGCCGCGCACCGCCGCCAACGCCTCGGGGTGGATCGGACTGCCATCCGGAGTCCGGGTCGCCAGGCCGATGCGCAGCCCCCTGGCCGGCTGCCGCGACGCCGCGGCCCAGCCGCCGTCCGGCGTCTGCGGCGTGTAGGGATCGCCGGGCAGGCCGCCGGCCACGGCGTCGAGATAGGCGGCGGTGTCGCGCACCGTGCGCGAGACGCAGTGGAAATAGACCCCGCCATACCAGATATCGACCAGGTCGGGCGCCAGGGTGATGCGGCCGCGCGACGGCTTCAGCCCGACCACGCCGCAATTCGACGCCGGCACGCGGATCGACCCTGCCCCGTCGGTGGCCTCGGCCAGCGGCACCATCCGCGCCGCCACCGCCGCGGCCGACCCGCCGCTGGAGCCGCCCGGCGTGACGTCGTCGCGCCAGGGGTTGTGGGTGCGGCCATACAGCTTCGGCTCGGTCGAAATGCACCAGCCGTTTTCGGGCACATTGGTGCGGCCCAGCAGGGTGAAGCCGGCGCGCTTGATCCGCCGCGTCGCCTCGCTGTCATGCGGCGCCGGCAGATCCTGCAGATAGGCGCAACTGCTGGTCGCCGGCACGCCCTGCCATTGCGAGCCGAGATCCTTCAGCAGGAACGGCACGCCGGCGAAGGGCCCGTCGGCCGGCGCCTGTGCCGCCTGCCGCCCGAGATCATAGGCCTTGCGGGTGACGGCGTTCAGCCGCGGGTTCAGCGCCTCGATCACCGTGATCGCGACCTCGGCCAGCTCCGCCGCCGACACCTGGCCGCTGCGCACCCATTCCGCCAGCCCCAGCCCGTCCCGCGCCGCATAGTCGCGAATCAGCGCCTCGGTCACGATCGCCATGCTGTCCCTCCCTGCTTTGACGGGAGGCTAGCATGTGATCCGAGGCCGGCAACGCCAGCCGGTTGCGGAGCAGTCATGACAGCCTCGGGCATCACCCCTGCCCGGCCAATGATATGCTGGGGCATGGCCACGGGATTCACAGACGACATTATCGACCGGGCGCGCGGCGCGCTTGTCGGCCTCGCGGTGGGCGATGCGCTCGGCACCACGCTCGAATTCAGCGACCGCGACAGCCTCCCGCATCATGGTGACATGACCGGTGGCGGTCCGTTCGGGCTGGCCCCGGGGCAGTGGACGGACGACACCAGCATGGCGCTGGCCCTCGCCGACAGCCTGATCGCTCGCGGTGGATTCGATGCGCGCGACCTGATGGACCGGTTCGTTGCGTGGTGGCAGGACGGCGAATACTCCTGCACCGGCGCCTGCTTCGACATCGGCAACGCCACCCGCCAGGCCCTGGATTACTACCTGCATGGCGGCGGCCCCTTTGCCGGCGCCACCGATCCGACCACGGCCGGAAACGGATCGCTGATGCGGCTGGCCCCTGCCGTGCTGCACACGCTGCGGGACGCCGGAGCCGGGCGCCGCATCGCGGCCGACCAGAGCCGGACGACCCATGGTGCCGCGGAGGCGACAGAGTCCTGCATCCTGTTCGGCGACCTGCTGCGATCCGCCATCCTGGGCGCCGGCAAGGCTGAGGTGCTGGCGCCCCGGCGGTGGGACGGCGCCGAGAGGGTGCAGTCGATCGCTCATGGTGACTGGCGCAGGCTGCCCCGCCCGCTGATCCAGTCGTCGGGATATGTCATCCACACGCTGGAAGCGTCACTGTGGGCGGTGGAGCGCACTGACAGCTTCGAGGATGCGCTGGTTCTCGCCGTCAATCTGGCCGACGATTCCGATTCGGTCGGTGCGGTGACCGGGCAGATCGCCGGGGCGCTGTATGGCCTGTCCGGCATCCCCGAGCGCTGGCTGCAGCCGCTGGCATGGCGCCAGCGGATCCAGGATACGGCGGATGCGCTGATCAGCTGAATCGTCTGGCGGTGTCTAGGCGGCCTGCGCCTTGGTCACGATCGCGAGACCTAGAGACTGGGCGACAGGCCGCCATCGATCCGCAGATTGACGCCGGTTATGTACCCTGCAATCGGACTGGCGAGGAAGGCGATGGCATCCGCTATTTCGTCCAGCCGGCCGACCCGGCCGACGGGGACTTGGGCGAACATCGGCAGGACGGCACGCTCGATATCCTCCCATGGCGCGTCCTTGTTCGCCACGCCGCGCTCTGCCGCAACATCGCGGAATCGGGCATCAAGCGCGGCGCTGTGAATCGTGCCCGGAGACACGGCGTTCACCGTGACCCCGTCGGCCGCCACCGCCTTCGCCATCGAAGCCGTCATGGCGTTCATGGCCGCCTTGCTCGCCGAATAGTCGGGCGCAGACGGTGGCGCCATCGTTGCGGCAACGCTCGATATGTTGATCACGCGGCCCCACTTGGCTCGCCGCATCCCAGGCAACAGACGCGTGGTGACCCTGAGGGCCGCCAGGACGTTGCGATCGTAGGCGGACGCCCAGGAGGCGGGCTGCGTATCCATCCAGCTCTCCCTTGAACCGCCCGAGCCTCCCGCGTTGTTGACCAGGATGTCGATGGGGCCGGCGAGATCTCCCGCCTCATCGACCAGGCGCTGCACCTCGTCGTCATGCGTGAGATCCCCGACGACGACATGGGCTTGGCCACCCTGCGCGATGATGGCATCGGCAACCTGCTGTGCCCGGGCCCCATCACGACCGTGAACGATGACGATCGCCTTCTCTTGGGCGAGCTTCCTGGCGATGGCTTCACCAATCCCTTTGCTGCTGCCCGTGACCAGCGCCGTCTTGCCGTCCAATTGTAAATCCATCGCTGGAAACCCACTCTACAGTGCTGATGACTTCGTAGATTGAGCGAGATAATGGACGAGACAAGTACGCACTTTAATGTGCCTACCGAGCATGAGCGGGATGCCTGTCTAGGTCCGGACGGTTCGGTTGCGCACGTAACCCGAGTCATACGAATGATACAGGGGCGCTGGAAGCTGCCCATTCTCTTCCGGCTCTATGCCGGCCCTTCAATTCGCACCTTACAATTGAAGCGGGACTTGCCGGGTATTTCACAGAAAATGCTGACACAGCATCTTCGTGAGCTGGCGGACGACTGTCTCATCGACAGAGTCGATTTTGACGAGAAGCCGCCGCGTGTCGAATACCGATTGTCGGAGATGGGCAGGCAACTGCTGCCCGTGCTGATCGCAGCACGCAATTTCTCGGCCGGCCATCCGGCAGGGTGACCCTTACCGTCGCTGGCGCACCTTTGCGAGACCGCGGGCCTACGCCGCCTGGGCCCCCGCCCGCGCCGCTTCCCAGGCCAGCAGCGCCTGTTTCTTGGCGGCACCCCAGCGGTAGTTGTGGATGATGCCGCTGGAGCGGATGACGCGGTGGCAGGGGATCAGCACCGAGACCGGGTTGGACCCGACCGCGCCGCCGACGGCGCGGCTGGCGGTCGGTTGGCCGATCGCGGCGGCGACGCCGCCATAGCTGGCGACCCGGCCCGGCGGGATCGACAGCAGCGCTTCCCACACCTTGACCTGGAAGTTGGTGCCGCGCAGCAGCACCGGCAGCGGGGCGCCTTCGGCCACTGGTGCGAACATTCTGGCCGCCACCGCGGCGGTCGCCACTTGGTCGCGCACCAATTCGGCGCCCGGCCATTCGCCGGTGAATTCGGCGACGGCCGCGCCTTTGTCCCCGACCACGAAGCTGAACCAGCACACGCCACGGTCGGTGGTGCCGATCAGGCAGGGGCCGAACGGGCTGGCATGGACGCCCCAGCGGATGGTCAGACCGGCGCCGCGGCCCTTCCAGTCGCCCGGCGTCATCGCCTCGCAAGTCACGAACAGGTCGTGCAGCCGCGACGGCCCCGACAGACCGGTGTCGAGTGCTGCGTCGAGCAGGCTGGTCGGTTCGCTGAGCAGCCGCCGGGCGTGGTCGAGCCGAAGGTACTGGGCGAATCGCTTCGGGCTGATGCCGACCCAGCGCGAGAACACCCGCTGGAAATGATGGGGGTGCAGGCCGATCTCCGCCGCCAGCGCGGCCAGGTCGGGCGGGTCGTCGCGCCGGTCGACCAGGATGGCGATGGCCTGGGAGATCGCCTCATGCCGCGGCTCGTCTTCGAAGACGGTGGGCTCAAAGGTGGTCGGATCAGGGGTCTTGCTCATGCCTGTGAATGTCGTGCCGCCCGCCGCCGCGGACAACCCGGATCTTGCGGTGCCGGAACGATCGTCAGGCCTCTTCCGCCGCCAGCCAGTTGAGGTGCCAGCGGCTGTCCGGCGGCACGGTCCGGCCCAGCCCGGTGCCGTCGCGTTGCATGGTCAGGAAGGCCGGCAAAGCGGGCGTCACCACCTCGGCCCACAGCCGTTCGACATCGGCGAAGCTGAGCAGCCGGGCGGTCGGCCGCGCCGCCGCATGTGCCGCGAGCAGACCCTGCGCCCGGTCGGCCAGCCAGGCGGCCTGGCGCGCCACCATCGCCTCGCCGTCGCGCCGGCTGGACTGCGCCGCATCCGGCCCCATGGCGAAATGCGGCCCCGGCGCATCCGCGGCCGGCAGGCGCGAGGTGTCGACGCAATCCGGCTCGACCGCCCAGAGCTGCGAGGTCTCGATCCGCCCGGCATGGTCGCCGCGCGACGGCCCCTGCGCGTCGATCCCCTCGCGGTCGGCCTCGAAATCCGGCAGGGAAAGCAGCCGGGCGCCGATGAAGGGCTGCACCAGTTCGACCATGGTCTTCAGGTCACGATAGTTCTGCCCGTAATGGCCGGTCAGCAGGATCACCGCCTTGAAGCCGATGCGGTCGGCGGCGCGCAGCTGGTAGCAGATGTTCTTGAAATGCTGCCAGGGCGGCAGCGCCGTCAGCCAGTCGCGCGCCACCTCGCCCACATTGGCGCGGGACCAGATGGCGTAATCGCCGACCTCATGGATGTGCCAGTAATCCGGCGGGGCGACGATGCCGCCGCCAAGTCGGGCCGCGGCGCAGGCGATGCCATGCGCCTTCAGCGCGTCGAGCCCGACCGCATTGTGCGGACCATGCGGCTCGCACAGCCCATAGGTCAGGTACAGCACCGGCGATGCGGCGAAGCGCTGTTCCAGCTGATCGGGGAACATCCGGTCCCAGCGCACCTCGTCCATCGCCCGTCTTTCCCTAGATATGCGAATCACCTTCGGGATCCGGCGCGGCGCGCACCCAGTCCAGCGCTGCAGTCAGGTCGCGCGCCAGGACGGCACGGTCGGCCGGCGCCAGGAAGCCGCCGATGCCGACGCGCTGGCCGTGGCTGGCCAGGGTGATGCGGTTCTGGCCGATCTCGCTGCCGTCGACCGTGATGCGCAGCCAATAGGGCTGCAGCTCGATCCGGTGCGACACGCCGCGATGGTCGCCATGTTCGATCACCAGCCGCTGCGCAGTCAGGCGGATGGTCTCCCAGCTGCGCTCGGCCCGCCGCAGGTTCAGCCGCATCAGGACGTACAGCAGCAGGGCGTCGAGGCCGTAGAAGCCGAACACCGGCCAGGCGCCCAGCGCCAGGAACAGAATGCCGTTGAACAGGCTGGTGGCGCCGACCACGCCGATCACGATCCAGAACCCGACGGGGCCCAGGCTGCGCTTCGGCCGCAGCAGCCGTTCGAACAGCGGCGGCCCGTCCTCGGCCACGGGTGTGGCGCCGGCGGTGCCGATGCGGGTGAGGCTGCTGCTGCGCATGACGGAAATCATAGTCCTGGCCCGCCATATGGCAATGCCCGGCAAGGGAGGTTCAGCCATGGCGCGGCCGGGTTTGGGCCGCTACGCTGTGGGTCATGAAGCCCGCCGCCATCGACACCTTTTACGCCCGCCTCGCCGCTCGGATGCCGGAGCCGCGGACCGAGCTGAACTACAGCAGCCCCTTCACCCTGCTGGTGGCCGTGGTGCTGTCGGCCCAGGCCACCGATGTCGGGGTGAACAAGGCCACCGGCCCGCTCTACGCCGTCGCCGACACGCCGGAAAAGATCGCGGCGCTGGGGGTCGAAGGCCTGTCGCGCTACATCCGCACCATCGGCCTCTACAACACGAAGGCCAAGAATGTCATCGCGCTGTCGCAGATCCTGCTGCAGCAGCATGGCGGCGAGGTGCCGCGCGACCGGGCGGCGCTGGAGGCGCTGCCGGGCGTCGGCCGCAAGACCGCCAATGTGGTGCTGAACGTCGCCTTCGGCGAGCCGACCATCGCCGTCGACACCCATATCTTCCGGGTCTCGAACCGCACCGGCCTGGCCCGGGGCAAGACGCCGGACGCGGTCGAGAAGGTGCTGGAGCGGGTGACGCCGGACCGCTGGAAGCTGCATGCGCATCACTGGCTGATCCTGCACGGCCGCTACACCTGCAAGGCGCGCCGGCCGGTGTGCGAGGACTGCATCGTCGCCGATCTGTGCGAATGGCCGGAGAAGACGGTGCCGGCCTAGACCAGGCGGCCATCGCGCGGCGTGGTGCCGAACATCGTCTTGTAGGCGCGGCTGAACGCCGCCTCGGACTCGTACCCCACAGCGTGCGCGACCTCGCCCACCGGAAGGGTCGATCGCCGCAGCAGATCGGACGCCATCGCCAGGCGCCAGCGATGGACATAGCGCAACGGTGGTTCGCCGACCGTGGCCAGGAACAGCTGGGCGAATCGCGAGCGCGACATCCCGGCGACCGATGCCAGGCCTGCGACCGACCAGTTCCTTGCGGGATCCCGATGGATTGCGGCGACGGCCCTGCTGACCCGCGCATCGGCAAGCGCACCGATCCAGCCTTGGCGGGGGCCCAGCGATTTCGCCCAGGTCCGGATGCAGCGGATGATCAGGACATCGATCACGCGGGAGATCATGAGCGCGGCCCCCGGCTCCCGGGCCGCATGTTCGACGACCAGGAAGCGGGCGACATCGCGGATCAGGACGGCAGACTGATCGGCATCCCTGGCGATGTAAATGACATCCGGCAGGAGCCCCAGCAACGGCGAGACCCCGCCTTTGCTTTCGAACTGAAAGGTGGCGCTGATGGTCCTGGCCGCGACCGCGCCCTGCCCGTGTGCGAGCACCGGGATATCCGCGGCCTCGATCTCGAGCGGGGCGTCCAGGGCGACGTCCGGGCGGCTGCCGTCGCTGAGCCGGTATCGCGCCGGGTGCGGCAGGACCACGATATCGCCGGCGGACAGCGCCAACGGCGCCCGGCCCTCGATGGAAATGCGGAGTTCGCCGTCCTGAACCACATGGATGCAAGCCGCCCCCCGCCGGAATCCGACATTGAACCCGGACCGCAGCTCGGTGGTCAGCATCCGCTCGCCGTTGAGCCGAACGAATCTCAGGATGTCGGACAGAAGATCGGTGTGCGGCTCAGGATCGGACGCCTGGGCAAGAACTCCGTCGTTGGTGTCATGGGGTTTCAGGGACGGATCCTCTAATTACCGGCCCACGCGAATTCGACCGACGAGCCGTGTGACGCTGGAACCGGACCGGGGAACGCAACGCCCGAAATCTTTCCACGAAACGGCGGATGGAAGAACCGCGACTTTGCAGAAACCCTGCAATTCCCCGGATTTGCGTCCGGCGTTCCAAGGAACAGACAATGCGACATCTTCTGATTTCGGCGGCCACCGCCCTGATGGCCGCAGCCGCGCTGGCCGCCCCCGCGCAGTCGGCGGACCTGCCCAAGGGCGCGGCCCACAACATCGTTCTCGTGCATGGCGCGTTCGTCGACCAGACGAGCTGGCAGCCCGTAGCCGATATCCTCACGAAGAAGGGCTACAAGGTCACGCTGGTCGAGAACCCGCTGACCTCCCTCGCCGCGGACGTCGACGCCACCAGACAGGCGCTGGCGAAGCAGGACGGCAAGACGGTTCTGGTCGGCCATTCCTGGGGCGGCGTGGTCATCACCGAGGCCGGCAACGACCCCAAGGTCTCGGCGCTGGTCTACGTCTCCGCCTTCGCGCCTGATGTGGGCGAATCCCTGGCGTCCCTGGCCAAGGCCGGCCCGGCGACCGAAGGCGGCAACGCCATTCATCCCGACGATAAGGGCAACCTGTATATCGACCCCAAGGTGTTCCCCTCGGCGGTCGCCGCCGACCTCCCGCCGAAGATCGCCGAAGCCCTGGCAAACGCCCAGCTGCCGCTGAACCACACGGCTTTCGAGGCCCCGGTCGACATTGCGGCTTGGCACGACAAGCCGACATTCTATGTCATCACCACCAAGGACAAGCTCCTCGCCCCCGAGGCCCAGAAGATGTTTGCCGCCCGAATGAAGGCCCAGACGACGGACGTCGCGGGCAGCCATGCCTCGCTGGTCGTGCACGCGAGCGAAGTTGCCGCGGTCATCGAGAAGGCCGCGCTCGCGAAGTGACGATACGGCTGCCGGGAGCACAAACGGCGCCCCCCATCGCGGAGGAGTGATGGGGAGCGCCGGGCCGGCCGCCGTGGAGGGTCAGGCCGGCCTACGCCCCGGCGGCGACCGGGGCGATCGGGTCTGAGCGATCGGGGTTAGATCAGCAGGAAGTCGCTGGCGGTGAAGTCGTCGGCGTGGACGCCGTCTAAGGTGATGTGGCTGTCATGGCCGAGATCCAGCACCGCGCCCGCCGCGGTGTCGGTGAGATGCGCCAGGACGTCGAAGTGGATGCCGAAGCCGTCCAGCTTCACCACGTCCTGCTTGGTGTTGAAGTCGGTGATGGTGTCGTTGCCCGGCTCGATCGCGCGGAAGACGAAGGTGTCGGCCCCGCCATTGCCGGTGAGCAAATCGTCGCCGGCCCCGCCTTCGATGCGGTCGGCCCCGTTGCCGCCGATGATGGTGTCGTTGCCGGCATCGCCGAACATCTGGTCGCCGGCGGTGGCCGCCGTGGCGCTGGTGGTGAAGGCCTGGATGAAATCGTCGCCGGTGCCGCCATGGCTGATGTCGGCGGCCGTGTCGCTGCCGATGATGGTGTCGTTGCCGGACCCGCCGAACACGGTGTCGCCGGTCGGGTCGTTCCAGGCGATCACGTCGTCGCCGGCGTCGCCGAAGACGATGTCGTGCCCGGCCATGCCGCCGATATGGTCGTTGCCGGCCCCGCCATGGACGATGTCGTCGCCCGCGCCGGTGTTGATGGTGTCGTCGCCGGCACCGCCCGACAGCTTGTCGGCACCGCCGCCGCCGCTGATATTGTCGTCGCCGTTGCCGCCCAGGATCACATCCGCCGCATCGCCGCCGATGATGGTGTCGTTCCCGTCACCGCCCGACATGTGGTCGCCCACGGTTTCGGCGGCCGCGTTGGTGGTGAACGCCTGGATGAAATCATTGCCGGCACCGCCGTTGCTGACATCGGCCGCCGTGTCGCTGCCGATGATGCGGTCGTCGCCGGCGCCGCCGAACACGGTGTCGCCGGTCGGATCGTTCCAGGCGATGGTGTCGTTGCCGGCCCCGCCGAAGACGATGTCATGCCCGGCCATGCCGCCGATCGTGTCGTCACCATTGCCGCCATGGACGATGTCGTCGCCCGCGCCGGTGTTGATATTGTCGTTGCCGTTGCCGCCGAACAGGTGGTCGGCGCCGCCATTGCCGGTGATGGTGTCGTCGCCGTTGCCGCCCTGGATGACGTCGTTGCCATCGCCGCCGATCAGCGTGTCATTGCCGTCGCCGCCGAACAGGTGGTCGCCCGCGGTCGCGGCCCCGGGGCTGGTGGTGAAGGCCTGGATCACGTCGTCGCCGGCGCCGCCATGGCTGATATCCGCCGCGGTGTCGCTGCCGATGATGTGGTCGTTGCCGGCGCCGCCGAACACCGTGTCGCCGGTCGGGTCGTTCCAGGCAATGGTGTCGTCCCCGCCATCGCCGAAGACGATGTCGTGGCCGGCCATGCCACCGATCTGGTCGTTGCCGTTGCCGCCATGGACGATGTCGTCGCCTGCGCCGGTGTTGATCGAATCGTTGCCGTCGCCGCCGAAGAGATGGTCGTTGCCGCCGAGGCCGGCGATGGTGTCGTCCCCGCCCCCGCCGAACAGATTGTCCGGCCCGTCCGTCCCGGTCAGGACATCCGCGCCGCCATGCCCGTGCACGATGCTCATTGCCATGCTCCCAAAGAGATCAATGGAAGCCAGAGATTTGGCCGGGCCGGTTACCTCGGGATGTCAGGGTGCTGGAATCTCACTACGGTTGAAGCTTGGCGGCAAAGCCGCAAGATTTCATCGCGATCCGTACGCGCTGAATCCTGATATCCGACACGAAGCCTTCACCGGTCAGCGCACCAGCGCTTCCGGCTCGATCGCCCCGAGGGCGGCGACGAAATCCGTCATGTCGGCGGTCAGCCGGGCCAGGTCCCGGGTCGGCAACAGCGTCGCCTCCTCCATATACAGGGCCCGGTTCAGCTCGATCTGCAGCGCATGGATGCCGGCGCGCGGCCGGCCGTAATGCCGGGTGGTGAAGCCCCCGGCATAAGGCGTGTTGCGGGTGACGGCATAGCCGCGCCCGGTCAGCCATTGCTCCGCCGTCTCGGTCACCGCCCCGGCGCAGGCGCTGCCGTAGCAATCGCCCAGCACGATATCGACGGCGTGGCCGCCCGGCGTGCGCGAGGCGCCCTGCGACGGCATCGAATGGGCGTCCAGCAGGATGGCGCGGCCGAACGTTGCCCGGGTCTCGTCGACCAGCCGGCGCAGCGCGGTGTGATAGGGCGTGTAGTAGCGCTCGACCCGCTCCACTGCTTCGGCGAATCGCAGCTTGCCGCGGTAGATGTCTTTTCCCTGGGCAACGATGCGGGCAATGGTGCCGAGCCCGGCGACGACGCGCGGCGACCGGGTGTTGACCCAGCCCGGCAGCGCATCGGCGAACATGTCGGGGTCGAGTTCATAGGCTTCGCGGTTGACGTCAAGGAAGGCGCGCGGGAACAGCGCCTGCAGCAGCGGCACGCCGCGTTCCGGCACCTGGCCGAAGATCTCGTCGACGAAGCCGTCCTCGGACCGGCGCAGCGTGTGCGGGTCCAGCTTGGCGGCGGCCAGGAACGCGCCGGGATAGTCGCGGCCGCTGTGCGGCGACGCGACGACCACGGGGAGGCGCCGGTCCGCCGGCAGGGCAATCGCCACCGCATCGGACGCCGGCGACTGCGAGGCGACTTGACCATCCATGCCACCGTCATATCCCAGTGCCGGAAGGCTGTCGACGGTGCCAGTTGGGTTCTATGGTTTGACGCTTGCACGCCCCGGGGGATGATGCTACATCGGCGCTCCCGCGGACGACAGGCTCTTGGTCGTCCTTCCCGGTGCCGGGCGCGTAGCTCAGCGGGAGAGCACTACGTTGACATCGTAGGGGTCACAGGTTCAATCCCTGTCGCGCCCACCACCGGAACTCCAGGGAGTCCGGGCATCTCAGCAGGGGTGTCCGACTCAAGCTCCTCGGCAGCTAGAACGCAGCTAGCACGCAGCGGTTGACGGGATGAGATGGACGCTCGGTTGACGAACGTTGCCTCCATCTCCGCGAAATACGAATCTATAGCCCGAACCGCCTTGCTGAGATAGTCCGGACTATATCTGGCATATCGTTCGGTGACCCAATCCGACCCCTTGTGCCCAAGGAAGCCTTTAACTTCCCACGCGGGCACGGCACGGCTCCGCAACTCTGTCGCCATCGTGTGCCGAAGGCTGTAGGGCGTGATGTCCTTTGGCAGCCCGGCAGCCTTCACTGCGGCTGCGAACGATTTTTTGACGCTCTTGATAGGCTCGCCACACCAGTTGACGAATCGGCTTGCGTTGCTGCTGCGAACATACGGTTCGAGGGTGTCAGTCAGCGGCACGGTTGGCCGGTGTTTCTTCGTCTGGCGCCGGCCCTGCGGATTGAGCTGCACGACTCGGCGGTACAGGTCCACCTGGAACGGCGACAGATCCAGAATCGCATCAGGCCTCGCGAGCGTATTGAGCCCGATCATGCAAAACAGAAACAGGTGCGGCCACTCGCGAGCCTCCGTGAGCAGACGATAGACCTGATACATCGTCAGGATCGGCGCCTGTTCTTGGTCACTCCGATCGGGCTCATCAATGATGTACGGCACGGACGCGATCTCCTGACGCTTCCAGGAACGCCGGAGCGCAGCCCGTCCGACCGACAGGACCCGTGAGATGTACGAGTTCTTGTAGTGCCTGCCCCTCAGCCAGTCGACAAACTCCTCTTGCCGCCCAACCGAAAGCTCCGAAACGAGGGCCTGACCCCAGAAATCGGTCCAAAGGGACAGGGCAATCCTCGCCTGTTCATGGCTGGGGAGGTCCTTGGCATGACGCTCCCAGTATCGAACCAGGATCGTCGTCAGCGGTGTCGACTCCGGCGCTTGGTGTCGCATTTTGCCGTTGGCCGTGACAAAGGCTGCGAGCCTTATTTCGGCTTCCCGAAGGTCAATTGTGCCAAGCGAAGCGCGTCGCGTCTGTCGATCGCCGTCGGCGTTGTCGTACCAGGTGGCGCACCACTTGTCGGAGTTTGGCCGCTTGCTGAGCCAGTGGCCGGCGATCTGGGCTGGTCGATGGGTGTCAGCGGCCATGCCGGGACCCTCTGCCGTTCCTGATATTCAAGCAAGTCTGTGAGTGCATAGCGCCATCTTCCGCCGATCCGCCGAGCTGCGATTTCCCTGCGTTTCCGGATTCGTTGCAGCGTCGCGACAGAGATGTCCAGCACCCCCGCCGCAGCCTCCTCCTTCAGCAGCCGAGGTAGATCAACTGCGTCAGGCATGTCCGTTCCAATCGCAAGGAGCGGTCATGGCACCGCCCGCCCCGGGGCCGAGGTGCCGACCTGCAACTTCGGCAGTTTGCCGGTGGCGGAATGCACGACGTGACCACCTGACATGAAGACGCCGGCGAAACCAGCGAAGATCAGAAGGGCCACGGTCATCACACTTTGATGAAGCTCGGTGACGGCCTGTTCGTCCGCGGGGCCCTCTACCGCAAAGCGCGTTCGATACAGACCATAGACCCAGCCGGAAACTAGGCCGCCGCTGACGATCGCCGCACCCTGCGGCATGAGCGCGCCCATGGATGGCATCGGGCGCTCCGTTAGGAAGACGAAAATCAGGATGGCGTTGCCTGCAGCAAAGCCGATGACCGCCCATCTGACGATGAGGAGAGAGCGAAGTGACATTGTCTTTCCCGGCCAAGTTGTGAGCTGGATCCGCTGGCGGAGCCGGACGGCTGCTGCCTATCCCACGGCGGAGCC
>NZ_JBYRFX010000563.1:0-5714 GCF_057815775.1 Inquilinus sp. | reverse complement strand
ACGATCTGGGCGGGAGCATAGAAGCCCATCGGCTGGGCATTTAGCAGCGCCGCGCAGAAAACGTCGGGATGCCAGCACTTCAGCCAGGAAGAGGCGTAGGCGACCAATGCGAACGAGGCGGCGTGGCTCTCCGGGAAGCCGTAGGAGCCGAAGCCCTCAAGCTGGCGGAAGGTCCGCTCGGCGAACTCCGCCTCGTATCCTTTCGCCACCATCCCCGATACGAGCTTGTCCTTGAACTTCGACACGCCGCCGGTGAACTTGAACGTCGCCATGGCGCGGCGAAGCTGGTCGGCCTCGCCCGGCGTGAAGCCGGCGCATTCGATGGCGACGCGCATCGCCTGCTCCTGGAAGAGAGGGACGCCCAGCGTCTTACCAAGGACCTTTTCGAGTTCGGGCTTCGGGTAGACGACGGCCTCCTTGCCTTCGCGCCGGCGCAGGTAGGGGTGGACCATGTCCCCCTGGATGGGGCCCGGGCGGACGATCGCCACCTCGATCACCAGGTCGTAGAAGGTGCGGGGCTTGATCCGGGGCAGCATGGCCATCTGCGCCCGGGACTCGATCTGGAAGACCCCGAGGGTTTTGCCAAGCACGCGACGCAACTCCTCCTTCGGGTATTGCACCCGCTCGAGGCCCTGCCGGCGTTTCAGGAAGGGATGGACCATGTCGCCCTGGATCGGTCCGGGCCGGACGATCGCCACCTCGATCACCAGGTCGTAGAAGCATCTCGGCTTCAGCCGCGGCAGCATCGACATCTGCGCCCGGCTCTCCACCTGGAAGACGCCGACGCTGTCGGCCTGGCAGAGCATGTCGTAGACGGCCGGATCTTCCGGCGGCACGTCGTGCCAACGGAACGGGTGGCCCGCTCGGGCCTCGAGGAACTCGAAGGCCTTGCGGACGCAGGTCAGCATGCCGAGCGCCAGGATGTCGATTTTTAGCATGCCGAGGGCGTCGAGATCGTCCTTGTCCCACTCGATGCAGGTCCGGTCGACCATCGCCGCATTCTCGATCGGGACGCTCTCGTCGAGGCGGCCGTGGGTGATGACGAAGCCGCCGACATGTTGGCTGAGGTGGCGCGGGAAGCCGTAGAGCTGCCCGGCCAGGGCCAGGGTGCGCCGGGCGGTGCGGTCGCGCGGATCGATGCCGGCCTCACGCAGCCGCTCGGCGGTCAGGTCCTGGTCCCAGCCGGGTGCCGAGCGGGCGAGGCGGTCGATGGTGTCGGAGGACAGACCAAGGGCCTTGCCGACGTCGCGGATGGCGCTCTTGCTGCGGTAGGTGATGACGGTCGCGGCCAGGCCGGCGCGTTCGCGGCCGTAGCGGCGATAAATGTACTGGTAGACCTCCTCGCGCCGCTCGTTTTCGAAGTCGACATCAATGTCCGGCGGCTCCTTCCGCTCGGGCGAGATGAAGCGCTCGAAGAGCATGTCCGAGCGGGCCGGGTCGACCGCGGTGATGCCGAGGACGTAGCAGACCGCCGAGTTGGCGGCCGAGCCGCGGCCTTGGCACAGGATCCCCTCGCCCCGGGCGAAGGTCACGATGTCGTGGACAGTCAGAAAATACGGCGCATAGGCGAGCTGGTCGACCAGCGCGAGCTCATGCGTGATGATCCTGCTCACCTTGTCGGGCACCCCGTCTGGATACATCCGGGCGGCGCCCTCCCAGGTCAGCCGCACCAGGTGCTGCTGGGCGGTGACGCCGACCGGGATGGTGTCGATCGAGTACTCGTAGCGCAGCGCATCGAGATCGAAGCGGCAGCGCTCCACGATCTCAGCCGTCCGGTCGACGGCGTCAGGACAGTCGGCGAAGAGCTCGCGCATCACCGCCTCGTCCTTCAGATAGCGTTCGCCATTGGCGTGCAGCCGGCGGCCGACCGCCCGAAGGGTGGTCCGTTCCCGGATGCAGGTCATGACGTCCTGCAGCACGCGGCGGCCGCGGGCATGGGCGTGCACATCATTGGTCGCGACCAGCGGTATGCCCAGCTGGCCGCCAGTGTCGATCGCCCAGGCGAGCCGCCTGGCGTCGTCCCCGCGCAGCAGGTTCTGGACGCCGAGATAGAGCCGGTCGCCGAAAGCGGCGCGGAGAACGCCGAGGTGCTGCAGCTGCTGCTCGGCCGATGCCCGGGTGATCCGGCCGTCCGGCGGTGGTGCCACCGCCAGCAGGCCTTCGGCATGGTCGAGGACGTCGACCAGTTGCAGGGAGCATTCGCCCTTGGTGGTCCGGCGCTTGCCCGTGGTGAGCATCCGAGACAGGCGGCCATAGGCGGCCCGGTCGGTCGGATAGACCAGGAGGCTCGGCGCGTCGACCAGATCGAGGCGAGCGCCAATGACCGGACGAAGCCCGGCATTCTTGGCGGCCTGGTGGAGCCGGACCGCGCCCGCGAGGGTGTTCCGGTCGGTGACGGCGATCGCGTGATGGCCGATGGTGGCTGCCTGGAGGGCGAGCTCATGGGCGTGGCTGGCGCCACGCAGGAAGCTGAAATTGGTCGCCACCTGGAGCTCGGCATAGCTCATGCGAAGAGGCCATGCATGAATCAGGCGAGCGTCGTGCCGTCGGAGGTCAGGAAGATCCAGTACCGCCTGCCGGAGTCATCTTCGACCCGGTAGTAGTCGCGGGTCCGCTCCGGCCTGTCCCAGCCCAATTCCGGCTCGATCCGCTCGGGACCAATGACACGATGGAGGAGGCGCCGGCGGCCGCGCCAGGAGAAGGCGCGCAGCGCCGGGCCCTCGGTCTCGGCGCCGATCGCTTCCGGATGCGCGAGCAGCACCACCGGGCGCGGCACGGGGAGCGCCCAGTTTCCCGACACCGATATCGGCAGCGTCGCCGGCACCTCGGCGGCCGCGGCCTCCGGCCAATGCCGGTCCGCGGGGATCAGCCTGAGGATGCTGCCGGGGCCCATGCGGATCTCGATCCGGTCGACCAGGTCGGCCAGGCCGGCGCCGGCATCCCGGGCGCCGGCGAGGTCTGTCTGCATCAGTGTCGCGCGATCGGTCTCCGTCGCCTCCAGCACCATGGCTTCGATCCCGAAGCCCGGATCGATGTCGGCGATCCGGTCGCGGAACAGGCGGAGCAGCGCGGCCGTGTCGGCGAGCGGCCGGCTGGTGCCGATTGCCACCCTCTGTGCCGTGGCGTCGACCCGGCAGACGGTCAGCACCAGCGAGCGGGCGCCCCGGCCGGCGGCGACAAGCTGGCTGCACAGCGGCTCAAGGAGCGCATGAAGGGCGGTCTCGATCGCCTCGGCCGTCGCGATGGGCTCGACCAACGAGGCGCGGCTGCGCCGGGCGCAGGCCGCGGCCTGGAAGTCCACGGGCGTCGCCTGCCGGCCGGCGAGAGCGTCGATCGCCGCCAACAACTCGGGTCCGAAGCGGCGAACCAGCGGAGCGCGGGGCAGGGGAGAGACGTCCCCAACGCGGCGCAGGCCCAGTTGCTGCAGGCCGCCAAGGATACGGGGTGGCAAGCGCAGCGCGGCGATGGGAAGGGCGGCGAAGGTGTCGATGCCGGCGCCGGCAGCAACCACACCGCCACCGGCGAAGCGCGACCAGGCCCAGGCCTGCGCTGCGGTGTCAGCAATCGCTCCGCGGGCCTCGAGCCGGGCGCGGATCAGCCGCCGGACCGCATCGTCCAGCAGCGAGGCCTCGCCGCCGGCGAGATGGGCAGCACCGGAGATGTCGACGAGGATGCCATCGGCACCGTCACCAGCGACGAGGGGTGAGTCGCGCCGCGCCCAGTCGACCAGGTGGCCGAGGTCCGCGGCATCGCCGTCCGGGTCGGCTGGAGCAGCGATCAGGTTGGGGACGAGGGCCCGGGCGTCGGCCAGCGCCTGGCCAGGGCCCAGGCCTTCAGCGGCGGCCGCGGCGTCGACGGCATGGATCCGAAGCGCTTGGTGCAGCTCGACATAGAGCACCACAGGGCCCGACGGCGGCTCATTCCGCTGCCGGCGCCACCGATCCGTCGGCCATCTCGGCAGCCAGACTGAGAGCCACCGTCTCATCGTCCCATTCCACACACCAACGGGCAGGGGTGCCGCCACGACACCGCTGCAGATCCAGATTCTACACCGGCCGACCACCAGGGCTCGGCCGGGACGTGATCCGCCAGCGGGTCCGCGCCACCGACTGGGGCGCGGGCGCCGGCGCCGGCAGCAGGATGATTGCCGGTGTCCCGGCAGCCTCGGCAGCGAGCGGCAGGCGCCGGCTGGCAGTCAGGTCCGGCACGACGCCGTCACCGACCGCCGCGGCCACTGCGCCGCTGCGCAGCCCCTCCTCGATCTGCCACAGCACGTCCTCTGGCCGGCGCCCGCGGGCCAGCACGAGGTCCGCCGGATCCCAACCGAGGGCGGCGAGTCCGTAGCCATAGAGCCCGGGCCGCCGCATGCTGGACCAGAGGACCGGGCGGCCGCGGCCGAGGCGCCCCAGGATGGTGGCGATGAAGGCGATCGTGGCCCCGTCGCCCGGCGAACCGACAATCTCGTGCAGCCCGGGCAGTGCCAGGCCGCCCCACGGGAGTTGGCGGTCGATCGCCGGCACGCCGAACTGCAGGGCCGGCAGGTCGGAATCGCTACCCGGATCCAGGCTCCGGATGGCAGCGCGGATCTGGGCGATGCGCGCGGCCTGCGCGGGTGCAGGCCCGTCAGCTGTCGAGCCGGGAGACGGCTCCGGCGGCGGCCCGGAATTCGCGCTGTCGGGATTCATGGGTGCGGAGCCGCTGACGGGATGGACGGGAATGGCCGCAGTCCGGATCGAACCAGTAGGCATGGAGATGGACGACGTCGAGGATCTCAGCTCGGCCGAGCCGGGCGTCGTCCCACGGGAAGTCCGTGGGGAACTCCGACTTCGTCGGATAGGCGGCGAGCCCGATCAGACCCTGCTGGTAGCGCCGGCGGAGCTCCGCTTCGGGAAGCCCTATCGCTTCATCCAGCGGCAGCCGTGGCTGCTCCTCGTCGTCGTTTGGGCCAAGCGCGGCCTGGTGGGCGCGCAGCTGGTCGATATGCACCCCCTCCGGAAACTCGAGCTCGTCCGACCATGTCCAGCCTCGATAGTCGATGGCGTAGACATGCGCCTGCAGGTCTTCCGGGATCGGGCAGGTCGGCAGCGTCGCCCAATCCGGCCGCCGCCGGTCGGCATAGGCCTGGTGGACCAGATCCATCAACATGGTGATCGGCTGGACCTGGGGGTCGTAGCGGGCGAGGACTTCGCCGGTCTCCTCCTCGAAGATCTCGATGTGGCCGGGCGCGTAGGCCCGGCCACCGTCGACATCAGGCAGGTCCCGTGGGATGGTCAGGATCGGCCGAGCAACCATCGTCAGGCCGCCTTTCGGGCGGTCTGTGGGGCAGCAGCACCGACCAATCGCCGGTCGAGTTCAAGGACCACGTCCGTCCAAGGCCCTAGCTCGAATTCCGTCGCACCGACCACGGTGATGCGACCCTCCGGATCGTCGCAGCGAAGCTCAACGCGGAGCGACATGACCTGCTCGCCGTCGACGTCGACGGAGAGGAAACCGTCACCGTGAATCTGCACACCGCGGGTACCGTCGGCCTGCGTGCTGGTGAACGGCCCATACAGTGAGAGGTACAGAGCGAAGCTCTGGCCGTTGCAGCCCCAGCTTGCCCACCACCTGTCCCAGCCGTCGTTCTTGGCCCCGCCTCCTTCGAAGCGGGTGCGCAGCGGCATGATCTTGACCGCGCGGGACTTGCGCCTCACGAGCCGCATGATGTCGCAGGC
>NZ_JBYRFX010000562.1:0-6125 GCF_057815775.1 Inquilinus sp. | reverse complement strand
AGGCGCTTGCTGCCCGCCACCCCGGGCTGCGGGTGGCGGTGCCGACGGTCGAGACGGTGGCGGGGCCGGTGCGCGAAGCGGTGAAAAGCTGGGCCGGCAACCCGATCCTGATCGAGGGCGATGGCGAGAAATACGGCGCCTTCGCCGCCAGCGACGCCGCGCTCGCCGCCTCCGGCACGGTGGCGCTGGAACTCGGCATGGCCGCGGTGCCGAGCGTGATCGCCTATCTCATCAACCCGGTCACGGCCTTCTTCGTCCGGCGGCTGCTGACGACCAAATACGCCAACCTGGTCAACATCATGCTCGACCGCTTGGCGGTGCCGGAGCTGCTGCAGGAAAACTGCACGCCGGAGCGCCTGACCGCGGAAATCGACCGGCTGCTGACCGACCCCGCGGCGGTGGTGGCGCAGCGCGCGGCCTATGACGAGGTGGCGCGGATGATGCGGCTGCCGGATGGCGACACGCCCGGCGACCGGGCGGCGCAGGTGGTGCTGGACGTGATTCGCCAAGGCCGCCGCTGAGACTCTCCGGCCGCCCGGCCAGTCCCGATTCCTGGGGGATTGAGGCGCGGGGCATGGTCGACGGACACTGGTCGGAGTGCAGCAAGGGACTCCGCCTCCGCGGCGCGAGACACGCTCCGAAGATGGCTTTCGACAACATGGTGCTGGGTGCGCTCGTGGTCACGAGCCTGCTGTGGCCGTCGGATTTCGATCGCCACCGTGGCCGCTACGACGCCGTCATCGACCGGGCCGAGGCGCTGGCGACCACGCCGGGATCCGTCGCCCGGTTTCGCGGCGATTGGGCCTTCGACCCGACGGCCAAGCCCGCCGATCCGAATGTCTGCGTCTTGCGGACCGGGGATGGCGGGCTGGCCGTCGCGATCATTGCCGTCGATTGGCACCATGGCGGCCGGTCGGGCTATCTCTATGCAAAGCCGGAGCCGTCGGCCGCGGAGCTCCCCGGACTGCTCGACCGCATCGGCTGCGGTGAATGGGAAACGCTGCGGCCGATCGAGGCCGGCTGGTGGGCCCTGGACAGCCATCTGGACTGACGGCGCCGGCCCGCGCAGGTGGTGCCGGATGTGATCCGGCGGGGCGGGGACCCGTCTGAAGTCTGCCGGGCACCGGGATCCAACGAAACGACACAATTCAGAGCTTGATTCCATTCCGCCAGTCTTTGGCGGATTCCATGTTGGGCCTAATGATCACCCAGGATCGGTTCTGCCATCTCGTTGGCCAGACTTACGATGCCGCCATGGGGCAGGAAGAATGGCCGGCGGTGCTTGGCCATCTCCTGACAGCGGTTGGCGGAACCTGCGTGGCGCTGATCCGCCATGGCGGTCCGGCGTCCGGCAGCATCACGGTCGGCTGCGACCCCGCCTGCCTGCAGTTGTATGAGAGCTACTATCATCGGATCGACCCGATCCAGCCGTTGCTGCGGCGGTTCCCGTCCGGCTCGGTGGTCGACGATCGGATGCTCGTGCCCGGGCGGGATCTCGAACGCACCGAATTCTACAACGACTTCCTCAGCCGATGGGACCAGCATGGTGCCCTGTCTTGGCACAGCCAGGGCCCTGGGCGGCATATGGCGACGCTCAAGATCCTCCGCTCTCGGCGCCAACTGCCGTTCGGCGACGAGGAGACGCGCCTGATGTGCGCCCTGGCGCCGCATCTCGATCGGGCGCAACGCGTCGAGCGGCGTCTGCACGGCATCGCACCTGCCGCGCAGTCAGGATCGTCGCCGGCCTTGAGCCGGCGCGAGCGCGAATGCCTGCATGCGATTGCCCGTGGTGCCTCGAGCAAGATGATCGCCCGGCAGCTCGACCTCTCGACCCACACGGTCACGGACTATGTCAAATCCGCGATGCGCAAGCTCAAGGCCGCCAGCCGCACCGAAGCGGTGGCGACGGCGCTGGGCCTCGGCCTGATCGGCGCCGCGGAGCCGGTCGTTCAGGAAAACAGGTAGGTCAGCAGCGCTGCTGCGGCGAGCACCGCAACGAGGGCGGCGCCGAAGCGAAGCCTGGCGCGCCATGGCGCGCGATTGCTGTTGGCAGCCCGCGGCACGGACCGCGGGGTCGAGGAAACGCCGATCGGCCGGTCCGGGCGCCGCGGGGCACCCGAACCGGTCCGGTCGATTTGGGGGACTCGCTTAGCCACGCTCGCTCAGCGACACGAACGGGCGGGCGGTGTGCCCGGTGAACAGCTGGCGCGGCCGGCCGATCTTCTGGTGCGGGTCGCCGATCATCTCGGTCCACTGGGCGATCCAGCCGACAGTGCGCGCCACCGCGAACAGCACGGTGAACATGCTGGTCGGGAAGCCCATCGCCTTCAGGATGATGCCCGAATAGAAGTCGACGTTCGGGTACAGCTTGCGCTCGACGAAATACTCGTCCTCCAGCGCGATCTTCTCCAGCGCCATGGCGAGGTCGAGCAGCGGATCCTTGATCCCGAGCTCTTCCAGCACCTCGTAGCAGGTGGCGCGCATCACCTTGGCGCGCGGGTCGTAGTTCTTGTAGACGCGGTGGCCGAAGCCCATCAGCCGGAACGGGTCGTCCTTGTCCTTGGCCCGCTTGACGAATTCGCCGACGCGATCCTTGCTGCCGATCTCGCCGAGCATCTTCAGCACGGCCTCGTTGGCGCCGCCATGGGCGGGGCCCCACAGCGAGGCGATGCCGGCGGCGATACAGGCGAACGGGTTGGCGCCGGAGGAGCCGGAGAGGCGGACGGTCGAGGTCGACGCGTTCTGCTCATGATCGGCGTGCAGGATCAGGATGCGGTCCATGGCGCGGGCCAGGACCGGGTTGATCTTGTACTCTTCCGCCGGCACGGCGAAGGTCATGTGCAGGAAGTTCTCGGCGAAGCTGAGATCGTTCCGCGGATAGATGAAGGGCTGGCCGATCGAGTACTTGTAGGCCATGGCCGCCAGGGTCGGCAGCTTGGCGATCAGCCGGTGCGAGGCGACTTCGCGCTGGCGCGGGTCATGCACGTCGGTCGAGTCGTGATAGAAGGCCGACAGCGCCCCGGTCACGCCGCACAGCACCGCCATCGGGTGGGCGTCGCGGCGGAAGCCACGGTAGAAGTGGTGGATCTGCTCATGCACCATCGTGTGGCGGGTGATGGTGCGCTCGAAATCGGCCTCCTGGGCCGCGTCGGGCAGCTCGCCATGGAGCAGGAGGTAGCAGACCTCGAGGAAGTTGCTCTTCTCCGCCAGGTCGTCGATGGCGTAGCCGCGGTGCAGCAGGATGCCCTCATCGCCGTCGATGTAGGTGATCTCGCTGTCGCAGGAGCCGGTCGAGGTGAAGCCGGGGTCGTAGGTGAACATCCCGGTTTCGGCATAGAGCTTGCGGATGTCGATGACACTGGGGCCCATGGTCCCGTCGATCACCGGCAATTCCACCGATTTCCCGGTCGAGTTGTCGGTCAGCGTGACGGTTCTCTGCGCCACGGGAGTCTTCGTATCGGGCATGACGATGTCCTTGAGCGGGGGCTTCGTACTGGAAACGCAGGTCATCCGCTCCGTCGGCCGGGAGAATAGTCGGCCGGCGGTGCAAGATCAACGCGACTTGGATCCTCCCGACGAAACAAATCGATCGCCTGTTTTTTAGGCTTTTTCTTGATTTGTCTTCAGAAACAAGTGGTTACGCGTCCTTCCTAAGGGGCACTGGCAGCATCGCGAATTCGCCGGAGCGTTTCATCGCGGCCGAGAATCGCGGCGACCTCGAAGATACCTGGGGACACATTCGATCCGGTCAATGCCGCGCGCAGCGGTTGCGCCACCTTGCCCAGCTTCAACCCCTCGGCCTCGGCGATGCGGGCGACCTCGGCCTCCAGCGCCGCTTCGGTCCAGTCGTTCAGGCCGGACAGCGCCGCCAGCACCCGGCCGAGCAGCGTCTTGGCCTCGGCGCTCAGGATCTTCAGCGCGCCCTCGTTCAGCGGCAGCGGGCCGGCGCGCAGGTAGAACAGCGCGCTGTCGGCCAGCTCGACCAGCGTCTTTGCCCGCTGCTTCAGCCCGTTCAGCCCGAGCAGCAGGATGCCGCGGTCGGCATCGTCCAGCGACCGGCCCAGCGCCGTTTCCAGAGTCGGCGTGATCCGTTCCAGCAAGTCGCTGTCCGGCGTGTCGCGCATATAGATGCCGTTCAGGTTCTCCAGCTTGGCGAAGTCCAGCCGCGAGGGCGACCGGCCGACAGCGTCGAGGTCGAACCACTCGATCGCCTTCTCGGTCGGGATCACCTCCTCGTCACCATGGCCCCAGCCGAGCCGCAGCAGGTAGTTGCGCAGCGCCGCCGGGAGGTAGCCGAGGTCGCGATACGCCTCGATCCCCAGCGCGCCGTGGCGCTTGGACAGCTTGGCCCCGTCCGGCCCGTGGATCAGCGGGAGATGGGCGAAGCCGGGCGGCACCGCCCCGATCGCGTTGTACAGCTGGACCTGGCGGAAGGTGTTGGTCAGGTGGTCGTCGCCGCGGATCACCTGGGTGATGCCCATGTCGATGTCGTCGACCACCACCGACAGCATGTAGGTCGGCGTGCCGTCGGCGCGCAGCAGCACCATGTCGTCGAGCTGGTCGTTCTGCACCGTGACCGCGCCCTGGACCTTGTCTTCGACCGTGGTATCGCCGGTCTGCGGCGCCCGCAGCCGGATCACCGGGGCGACGCCCTGCGGCGCCTCGGCCGGGTCGCGGTCGCGCCAATAGCCGTTGTAGCCGATGCGCTTGCCCTCGGCCTTGGCTTGCTCCCGCATCGCCTCCAGCTCGGCCGGAGAGCACCAGCAATGATAGGCCTTGCCCTCAGCCAGCAGCTTGCGCGCGATCTCGGCATGCCGCTCGCGCCGCTCGAACTGGGACACGATCTCGTCGTCCCATTCCACGCCGAACCAGGTCAGCCCCTCGATGATCGCCCGGACGGCGTCGTCGTTGGAGCGGGCGCGGTCCGTGTCTTCGATGCGCAGGCGGAAGATGCCGCCGTGATGGCGGGCGTACAGCCAGTTGTACAGGGCCGTCCGGGCCCCGCCGATATGCAGGTAACCGGTCGGGGAGGGGGCGAAGCGGGTCACGACCGTCATGGGTCAAATTCCGAAAGGGCTGCTACGATGAATTCGAGAGGTCCATAGCACAGGCCTTCATCCTATGGCCAATGCGGGGGAGGTGTCGGGGGTTCCGGCGGCCGTCCGGGCGTTCCCGGGCCGCTTTGCTGCCGGCTGGGCGGCAGCGGGCTGGACGATCGACTGGGCGGAGGTGCTCGACACCGTGGCAGGCGGGGTGCGGCGGCGCCTGGTGCTGCTGGTGCCGTGCTGCCTGTGCATCGGCATCGGCCTGTACTTTGCCTTGCCGTCCGAGCCGAAGCTGCAGGCCGGCGTGGCCGCGCTCGCCTTGTGCGGCGCCGTGGTGGCGCTGCTGCGCCGGCGCGAGCGGGCCGCCGCCTTCGCCGTGCTGCTGCTCGGCATCGCGCTCGGCTTCCTGGCGGCGGAGCTGCGGACCCGGCTGGTGGCGACGCCGATGCTGGACCGGGAGCGGCGGGGCGAGGTGACGGGCACGGTTGACACGATCGACCTGCTGCCGCATGGCGTGCGCGTGATCCTGAGCGACCTGACCATGGAGGGGCTGCCGCCCGAGGCGACGCCGGCCGGCGTGCGGCTGCGGCTGATCGGTTCGGACACGGTGCCGGCCGCCGGCGACCGCATCCGCGTGCGGGCGACGCTGGCGCCGGTGGACGGCCCGGCCTATCCCGGCGGCTTCGATTTCCGCCGGCAGCTGTTCTTCCAGGGCATCGGCGGCACCGGCTTCGCCATGGGCCGGATCGAACAGCTGGACGCGGCGGATGCGACGCCGTCGCCCCTGGCCCGGCTGCAGGACCGCATCGCCGCCCGGGTGCGGGCGCAGATCTCCGGCGACGCCGGGGCGATCGCCGTCGCCTTCATGACCGGGGAGCGGGCCGGCATCAGCGATGCGGCCAACCAGGCGATGCGCGATTCCGGCCTGGCCCATCTGCTGTCGATCTCGGGCATCCATATCAGCCTGGTGGCGATACTGCTGCTGGGCACGGTGCGGCTGGGCCTTGCCTTGGTCGAGCCGGTGGCGCTGCGCTGGCCGATCAAGAAATGGGCCGCCGGCTTCGCCCTGTTCGGCATCGT
>NZ_JBYRFX010000561.1:0-1542 GCF_057815775.1 Inquilinus sp. | reverse complement strand
GAGCCGACCACCGGCATGATCATGATGGCGGGCATCTATCACGGCGCCAAGTTTGCCGGGGCCACCACGGCCATCCTGCTGAACATCCCGACCGAAACCTCCTCGATCGTGCTCTGCTACGATGGTCATGCGCTCGCGAAGAAGGGGCGTGGCGGGCCCGCGATGGGCATGTCCGCCATTTCCGGCTTCGTCGCCAGCACGTTCGGCGTGCTCGCGCTGACGTTCGCCGCGCCATGGGCCGCGGAACTGGCCGTCAGCTTCGGGCCGCCCGAATTCGCCATGCTGATGCTGTTCGGGTTGCTGCTGGTTGTGAGCCTGACGGGCAAGAACCCGGTCAAGGGCCTGATCTCCATGATGCTGGGGCTGTTGCTTGCCACTGTCGGCGTCGACATCTTCACCGGCGCGGAGCGATACACCTTCGGATCGATCGACCTTTCGGACGGCATCGAATTCCTGGTGCTGACCTTGGGCTTGTTTGCAGTGGGCGAGGTCCTCGTCAATGTCGAGCGCAAGGCAGGCAGGTCCAGTTTCGTAGCGCCCAAGAGATTTCTCGATTACCTGCCCACTTGGGAGGATCTTCGCCAGACGAGACTCGCGATCGCCATCGGATCGGTTCTCGGCTTCGTCATCGGCGCGATCCCCGGCGGCGGTTCGACCCTGGCCTCGTTCGTGTCCTATGCCGTGGTGAAGAACACGTCCAGGCATCCGGAGGCCTTCGGGACGGGCACGATGGAGGGGGTCGCCGGGCCGGAGGCCGCCAACAATTCCGAGGCCGGCGGCGCGATGATTCCCTTGCTCAGCCTCGGGATTCCCGGTAACGCGAGCACCTCCGTGATGCTCGCGGCTCTCATGCTTTACGGCGTGCAGCCCGGCCCGCTCCTGTTCAGCACGCATCCGGAGATCGCCTGGCCGGTGATCGCCAGCCTCTATCTCGGGACGCTCGCGCTGCTGGTGCTCAACCTGCCGCTCATCCCGATGTGGGTGCAGATCCTGCGCATTCCCTACTGGCTGCTCTACCCGGTCATCCTGATCCTGGGCGTCGTGGGGGCCTACAGCGTGCGCGGCTCGATCTTCGATGTCTGGATGCTGATGGCCTTCAGCGTGCTCGGCTACACGCTGCGCAAACTATCGGTCCCCGCCGCACCGATGCTGATGGCCTTCGTGCTGGGGCCGCAGGCGGAAAGCGCGGTGCGCCAGTCGCTGATGCTGTCGGACAACAGCCCCATGATCTTCCTGCAGCGGCCGATCGCGCTGGGGATCGTCGTGTTGATCGTCGTTATGGTCGCCACATCCATCATCTCCCGGCGCCGCCAGCGCCACGCCGTGGCAGCCGCGCCGGCTGCAAACTGAACCGCTCTGCGAATGCGGGACGCAAGCAAATCAAAGGAGGAGGCCAAAATGTCGGTGACGAGCAAAATGCGTGGCAGCGTCTGGTCCGCCATCGCTGCAGTGCTGATCGTGGGTGGTGTCCCGTTCGGGGCCGTCGCTGCCGATCCATCCAACGTGCAGTTCGTCGTCGACACCGGCCCGGGTGGTGGCCGG
>NZ_JBYRFX010000560.1:0-2066 GCF_057815775.1 Inquilinus sp. | reverse complement strand
CGCCGATGCGGACGAAATCGTCGCCCTCGTCCTGCTTGACGCCCCATTTGGCGATGGCGTCGTCGACCTGCTGCGCGGTGCGGAACTCGAAGCCCGGCATGTAGACGGTGTAGCGCAGCGTCAGGCTGTGGTCCGCGGCGGCTTGGCGCCACAGGCGCAGGGCGTCGAGCATGTTGCCCTTGTAGGAGCCCGGGACGCGCACCGCGGTCATGCCATAGGCGTTCAGCGCCGCCTGGGTGGCGACGATATCGTCCATCGTCAGCGGCTTCGGCGCGGGCAGCGGCACCAGCGCCTTGGCGGTGTCGAAGATCTCGCCGGTCAGGCCGCCGTTGGTGTCGCGGCTGATCTGGCCGCCGGCGGGCACCGGCGTATCGGCGGTGATGTTGTAAGTCTTCAGCGCCACGCCGCTGAGGATGATGGAATGCCCGCCGCGCACCAGCACGACCGGATTGTTCGGCGCCGCCTGGTCGAGCTCCGCCGCCGTCGGCAGGCGCTGTTCCTTGAGCTGGGCCTCGTGCCAGTCGGAATTGGACACCAGCAGCGCGCCGGGCGCCGCGGTGGCGGCGGCATTGGCGATGATGGTCAGCAGCTCCTGCAGGCTGCGCGCATGCGACAGGTCGATGCCGCTGCCGCCGCCTTCGTTGTGGAAATGGCCGTCGGCCAGGCCGGGGCTGACGAAATGGCCCTGCAGGTCTACCAGCCGGGTGTCCTTGCCGATGTATTGGCGGATCTCGGCATCGCTACCCACCGCCACGAAACGGTCGCCCGACACCGCGAAGCCCTGGACCACGGCATCGCCGGCATCGGCCGTGTAAACCTTGCCGTTGACATAGACCGTGTCCGCGATCGTGGCAGCGTGGGCGGACAGAGGCAGCGCCGCCGCGAGACAGATGGCCGCCGTTCCGATGATTCTCAGGCGCATGGCATCCCCCTTCCGACTATTTGTTTTATGCTTAAAGCATTTGCCTGTTGTCTCACCCTGTCAAGCTGCTGCGGGGGCGATCCGGCGCGGTCGAGGCGAGCGGCCTGGCGGACTGGGCGGCTTGATCTTGACTCGAATGTTCCTATTATGTTCTTATTATGAGATGGACAAAGCCACCACCAGGATCGAGACAGCGCCCGACGCTTCGCCGGCCACCGAGGCCCACGTCGCGCTGCTGTCCGCCCTGGTGACGTTGTCCGGCGAATTCGCCCGGGGCTTCCAGGAAGCGGGTGTGGCCGCCCTCAAGGCCGGCCAATTCGAGCAGGCCTGCAAGGCCGAAACCCGGTTCAGCCGCCTGTTCCTGGCCATCCGCCGCGGCATCGCGCTGATGGCCCGGCTGCAGGAAGAGCAGGCGGAAGCGCTGCAGGCCGCCGAACTGGACCGGGACGACCGGCAGTCCGAAATGGCCGACCGGCGCAGCCAGGTCGCCCAGGGCGTGACCCGCGCCATCGCCGCCGCCGCACCCGACGACGCGGACGCGCGGGAACGGCTGACGAGCGAGCTGTGGTCCCGGCTGTCCGGCGACCACCCCAGCCGCATCGATATCGACCTCGAAGACAGGGCCCTGCCGATCGAGGCCCTGATCCACAGCCTGTGCCGTGCTCTCGGCCTCCGGCCCGACCGCGCCGCCCTGGCCGAGGCCGCCGAAAGGGCCGTCGCGGCACCGCCGCCATTCCGATCGGCCCGGCCTTTGCCAGACGATCCACCCGATATCGATCCACCCGACACCGCTCTGTCCGGCACCGATCCGGCAACACCACCTGGCGGCAACGCGATGGCTGCAGAGGCCCGCCGCCGCGAAACCGAAGCCTGGCGCCGGCTGCACGCGGTCCTGCTGCTTCATAGAGAGTCGGGCTAGGTCGGATTCACCTTGGCGAGCCCGACTGTTTTTGCCTCTCCCGCGCCGCAGGAGGGGCCGGAGGCGCTTGCGTCCCCCCAAACACCGTCATTGCGAGCGCAGCGAAGCAATCCATCGGGCAGCCCATACCGGCGCCATGGATTGCTTCGTCGGCTTCGCCTCCTCGCAATGACGGTTCTGGGAGAAGCGGCGGTGCCTACACCCCCGAATCGGCCTTGCCGATCG
>NZ_JBYRFX010000559.1:0-2014 GCF_057815775.1 Inquilinus sp. | reverse complement strand
CGAGCGGGTGCGCTCGGTCTCGCTGCTGTCGCGCCTGCTGTCCCGGCCCGAGCTCGGCGCCATGGCCGGCACCGTGCTGGTCTTCGTCTTCTTCGGCATCACCGCCGGCAGCTCCGGCATGTTCAGCGCCGACGGCATCTCGAACTGGCTGGTGGTCTCGGCCCAGCTCGGCATCCTCGCGGTCGGCGCCAGCCTGTTGATGATCGCCGGCGAGTTCGACCTGTCGATCGGCTCGATGATCGGCTTCGCCGGCATGATGATCGCGATCCCGACCGTGTTCTTCGGCTGGCCGGTCTGGCTGGCGCTGGTGTTCACCTTCGCCGGCGCGATGGCGATCGGCGCCTTCAACGGCTGGCTGGTGGTGCGCACCGGCCTGCCCAGCTTCATCGTCAGCCTGGCCTTCCTGTTCATCCTGCGCGGCATGACCATCGCCCTGTCGATCCTGTTCACCAACCGCACCATCGTCGGCGGCGTGAAGGACCCGGCGGCGACCGACTGGCTGGCGCCGCTGTTCAGCGGCACCGTGCTGGACGGGGCGTTCCGCTGGGCCGCCGGCGCCGGGCTGATCGAGACCTTCCCGGATGGCAGCCCGATCGTCCCCGGTCTGCCGATCCTGGTGGTGTGGTGGGTGGTGCTGACCGTGTTCGGCGCCTGGCTGCTGCTGCGCACCCGCTTCGGCAACTGGATCTTCGCCGTCGGCGGCGACCCGGTGGCGGCGCGCAACATGGGCGTGCCGGTGGCGCGGGTGAAGATCCTGCTGTTCATGGGCACCGCCTTCTGCGCCACCGTCTTCGCCGCCTGCCAGGTGATGGAGTTCGGCTCCGCCGCCGCCGACCGCGGCCTGCTGAAGGAGTTCGAGGCCATCATCGCCGCCGTCATCGGCGGCACGCTGCTGACCGGCGGCTACGGCTCGGTGATCGGCGCCGCCTTCGGCGCGCTGATCTTCGGCGTGGTGCAGATGGGCATCTTCTATTCCGGCGTGAACACCGACTGGTTCAAGGTGTTCCTCGGCGCCATGCTGCTGCTGGCCGTGATCGTCAACAACTACATCCGCCGCAAGGCGACGGGAGGCCGCTCATGACCCGTGCCGACACGATCCAGTCCCGCGCGCCGCTGATCGAGCTGCGCTCCGTCTCCAAGTTCTTCGGCTCGGTGGTGGCGCTGAAGGACATCTCGATGTCCGTCCGCCCCGGCGAGGTGCTGGCCCTGCTGGGCGACAACGGCGCCGGCAAGTCGACCCTGATCAAGACCCTGTCCGGCGTGCACCAGCCCAGCGGCGGCCAGCTGCTGGTCGAGGGCAAGGAGGTCAGGTTCCGCTCGCCGCGCGACGCGCTCGACCACGGCATCGCCACCGTCTACCAGGACCTGGCGATGGTGCCGCTGATGAGCATCACCCGGAACTTCTTCATGGGGCGCGAGCCGACGCTGGGCTGGGGCCCCGCCCGGCGGCTGGACATGGACAAGGCCAACGCCGTGGCGCTGGACGCGATGAAGCAGATCGGCATCGATGTGCGCGACCCCAGCCAGGCGGTCGGCACCCTGTCGGGCGGCGAGCGGCAATGCGTCGCCATCGCCCGCGCCGTGCATTTCGGCGCCAAGGTGCTGATCCTGGACGAGCCGACCTCGGCGCTGGGCGTCAAGCAGGCCTCCGGCGTGCTGCGCTATATCGTGCAGGCACGGGCGCGCGGCCTGGGCGTGATCTTCATCACCCACAACGTGCACCACGCCTATCCCGTGGCCGACACCTTCACCCTGCTGAACCGCGGCAAGTCGCTGGGCACCTTCCCCAAGAGCGAGGTCAGCCGCGAACAGGTGCTGGAGATGATGGCCGGCGGCCAGGAGCTGGCAAGCCTGACCGCCGAGCTCGCCGAATTCGAACGCAGCGACACCGCGGCTTAGGGCGCCGATAGCCCCGGCCGGCTTGGTTTCTTGAGTCCCCCCTCCCCTTGCGGGAGGGGGTTAGGGGGAGGGGTCGGCGCCGCCAGAGGAATGCCGCTTCTGCTCCTTGCATCGA
>NZ_JBYRFX010000558.1:0-4152 GCF_057815775.1 Inquilinus sp. | reverse complement strand
CTCCGTCGAGACCCTCGACGGAGACCTGCGGCGGGACGATCGGCCGCGGCGCATGACGATGACGCCAGAACGGGAGGCCATCGCGATCGGAATGCTCGCGGAAGGCAAAAGCCAGGCAGAGATCGCGCGCGCGATCGACGTCAGCCGCGCGACCCTCTCTCGATGGGCGGCCGCACGAAAGGCTGAGGGGCAACCCCTCGAGGCCGTGGATCCGTTCACCGGGGGAATTGTACCGATTTCAGCGACTGAGGACGGCGGCGCATCGCCGTTCGACTAGCCTGATCGATGAGTGGGCCGCGTCACATCGACGACGTCAATGACGGCAATCCGCGCTCCGTCGCCGGCCTGGTCAGGCTGCGGTGTGGCAAAAGCAGCCATCTCGCCCGCCTGGCGAAAGCGCATGTTCTCTGGCCGATGCCGCTAAGCCATTCTCCGATCTTTCGGATCGACCCATGATCCGGGATTAGAGGGTGCTTGTGAAAGCTATCCCAACCCGGACAAGATGCCGGAGTCGGAGGGAACGGAAACCGAGGCATGTCGACGACATCGCCCCGAGCGAAGGACGGCGCGCGGAGAGACCTGACCACACTGGCCCGGGTCATCCCCTTTCTGTGGCAGGGCGAACGCTGGGGCGCCCGGCTGCGGATTATGGCCTGCGTCGGACTGACATTCCTGTCCTCCTTCGCTGCGGCATTCGTGCCCCTTCTGTTCTCTCTGGCAATCGACACCTATGCCGGCCACGACGCCCCCTGGGCAGTCGGAGCGCTAGGCATCATCTCCGCCTATGCCGCCGCATCTTGGGCCGCACGCCTCCTGGGCACGCTGCAGACGCGGCTCTATGTGCCGATCGAGCATCGGCTGGAGCGGAGGCTGAGCCGAACGTTCTTCATCCATCTGCACGGGCTGTCGCTTCGGTTTCACCTTACCCGCCATACCGGCGCTATCAGCGACGACCTGGCGCGCGGCCTGACCGGGGCCCGCGAGCTGATCTACAGCGCCGCCTTCAGCGTCCTGCCCCTGGCGTTCGAGATCGCCGTCACCTGCATCATCCTGTTGGCGAATCTGCCACCTTTATATGCCCTGGTCACCGCCTGCACCCTGGCCGCCTTCGCATGGGCGATGAGAATAGGCGCCGAAAGCCTGCGGAAAGCCTTGAAGGCAATGCAACAGGAGCGCCGCAGCGCCCAGGCGGTCGCCATCGACAGTTTGCTCAACTACGAGACGGTGAAGTATTTCGGCGCCGAAGATGCGATCGGCCGCCGCCACGACGAGCGGTTGGAGGTAGTGGAGCGACTGGCGGTGCGTAGCTTGGCGTTGTTTACCTTGAATGCCCTTGTTCAGGGGACGGTGCTGAGTGTCGGCCTCGCCATCCTCCTCATCCTCGGCGGCAGGGAGGTCGAAGTCGGCACCATGACGGTTGGCGACCTGGTGCTGCTGAACACCTATTTCCTGCGGCTGGCGCGGCCTCTGGAGCAGTTGAGCCGACTGTACCGGACGATTCGAAACTCCCTCACTTCCGTCGAACAGATGTTCGGGCTGTTGGACGAGGCGCCGGAGGTGGTGGATGCGGCTGGTGCAGTCGCCCTGCCGCCCGGCCGCGGCGCGCTGGAATTCGACCACGTCTCCTTCGCCTACGACCCGCGCCGGCCGATCCTGCAGGATGTCGGCTTCACCATCCCGGCCGGCCGGACCCTGGCGATCGTCGGCGCCTCGGGTGCCGGCAAGTCGACCATCGCCCGGCTGCTGTTCCGCTTCTACGACCCCAGCGCGGGCCGCGTCCTACTGGACGGGCACGATCTGCGCGACGTCACCCAGGCGTCGCTGCGCGGTGCCGTCGCGGTGGTGCCGCAGGACACGGTGCTGCTGAACGAGACGCTGCGCGACAACATCGCCTTCGGCCGGCCGGACGCGACGGATGCGGAGGTCGAGGCCGCGGCACGCATCGCCCAGCTCGACCGCTTCGTCGCCGGCCTGCCGGACGGCTGGGACACCATGGTCGGCGAGCGCGGGCTGAAGCTGTCGGGCGGCGAGAAGCAGCGCGTCGCCATCGCCCGCGCCGTGCTGAAGCAGCCGCGGCTGTTCATCTTCGACGAGGCCACCTCCTCGCTCGACAGCGCCACCGAGCAGGCGATCCAGGAGCGGCTGGCCGAGGCGTCGCGTGGCACCACCACCCTGATCATCGCCCACCGGCTGTCGACCGTGGTGCATGCCGACGAGATCCTGGTGCTGGACCGTGGACGGATCGCCGAGCGTGGCAGCCACGCCGTGCTGCTGGCCCAGGACGGGTTCTACGCCGCGCTGTGGCAGCGCCAGCACCGGGTGTCCGAACCGGCAGCAGAGTAGCTTCATTGAGCTCTGGACCAAACATGGCCAACCAAGCGCCGACCGTTCGGCGCCAAAGGACTAAGCCGCTGCCGCGGCATGGGCATGCTGCGCGGGCGGAGAGTTGAGCCGGCCTGGGCCCTGACCGCGGGTCCTGTCTGAATCAGGGGTCCATTCCCCTGCAGACAGGAGGCTTCCGTGATCTCTGCACCCGTCAGCCCGCTGCGCCAGCGGATGATCGAGGACATGGCCATCCGCCAGTTCGGGCCGAAGACCCAGCACGACTATGTCCGGGTGGTGGCCGACTTCGCCCGGTTCCTGGGCCGCTCGCCGGACCGGGCCGAGCCGGAGGACCTGCGGCGGTACCAGCTGCATCTGGCCGCCCAGGGCGCCTCGCCCGGCAAGATGAACCTCGCGGTGTCGGCGCTGCGGTTCTTCTGCAAGGTCACGCTCGGCCGGCCGGCGTTCGGCGAGCGGCTGGCGACGGTGCGCCAGGGCGAGCGGTTGCCGGTCGTGCTCAGCCCCGAGGAGGTGGCGCTGCTGCTGCACTGCGCGCCCGGCCTGAAGCACAAGGCCGCGCTCAGCGTCGCCTATGGCTGCGGCCTGCGTGCCTCCGAGATCGTCCACCTCAAGGTCTCCGACATCGACTCTTCCCGCATGCTGGTCCGGGTCGAGCAGGGCAAAGGCCGCAAGGACCGTTACGTCATGCTCGCGCCCGACCTCCTGCAACTGCTGCGCGCCTGGTGGCGGGAGGCCCGGCCGCGGGGCTGGCTGTTCCCCGGCCGCGACCCCGCCCAGCCGATCACCCCCCGCCAGCTCAACCGCGCCTGTCATGTCGCCGCGGCCACCGCGGCGCTCGACAAGCGGGTCTCGCTGCACACCTTGCGGCACTCCTTCGCCACCCATCTGCTCGAGCGCAAGACCGATATCCGCGTCATTCAGGTGCTGCTCGGCCACAAGAAGCTCGACACCACCGCGCTCTACACTCGGGTGGCGCTGAAGACCCTCGGCGCGGTCAAGAGCCTGCTCACGCACCTTAAGCCGCCGCCGGCCTGAGCAGCCCCGTGCCGCGGCCATCCCTGGAGGTGGCCGACATCCTGCGCGCCCATGGCGAGGCCTTCCGCCGTGCCCATGCCGGGCATCTGAGCCTCGGCCAGCTCAAGGTCATGTCGGCCATCGAAGCCTGCCGCACCGCCGTGCTCGGCGGCCACGTCGCGCGCTGCGACGACTGCCGGCACCTGGCGGTGAGCTACAATTCCTGCCGCAACCGCCACTGCCCCAAATGCCAAGGCGCCGCGGCCAAGGCTTGGCTCGCCGAGCGCGAGGCCGACCTGCTGCCCGTGCCGTACTTCCACGTCGTCTTCACCCTGCCGGGGCCGCTCGCCGCCATCGCCTTCCACAACAAGGCCGTGGTCTACGACCTGCTGTTCAAGGCCGCCGCCGAGACGCTCCAGACCATCGCCGCCGATCCCAGGCATCTCGGCGCCCGCATCGGCCTGGTCGCGGTGCTGCACACCTGGGGCTCGGCGCTGACCCACCATCCCCATATCCACTGCATCCTCCCCGGCGGCGGGCTCTCGCCCGACAGCGAACGCTGGATCGCCTGCCGGCCCGGCTTCTTCCTGCCGGTGCGCGTTCTGTCGCGCCTGCTTCGCCGTCTCTTTCTGGAGGAACTGCGAGCGGCCCATGAGGCGGGCCGGCTGGGCTTCTTCGGCGATCTCGCCCACCTGGCCGAGCCAGCAGCCTTCACCTGCCTGTTGGCCAAGGCGCGCCGCCTCGACTGGGTGGTCTATGCCAAACCGCCCTTCGGCGGTCCGGAGCAGGTACTGG
>NZ_JBYRFX010000557.1:0-12927 GCF_057815775.1 Inquilinus sp. | reverse complement strand
GGCCCCTCGAACAGCGCTGCGGCCGGCGAGCGCTCCACCACCTTGCCGGCGTACATGACCACCACCTCGTGCGCGTGCTCCGCCACCACGCCCAGGTCGTGCGTGATCAGCAGCACGCTCATGCCCAGCTCGCGCTGCAGCGTCGAGAGCAGGTCGAGGATTTGCGCCTGGATGGTGACGTCGAGCGCGGTCGTGGGCTCGTCGGCGATCAGCAGCTTGGGCTTGCAGGCCAGCGCCATCGCGATCATCACGCGCTGGCGCATGCCGCCGGAGAAGCGGTGCGGATATTCGTGGAAGCGCGACTTGGCCGCGGGGATCCGGACCTTCTCCAAGAGCCCGATCGTCTCGGCCTCGGCCGCCGAGCGCGACAGGCCGCGATGCAGGATCAGCGCCTCGGCGATCTGGAAGCCGATGGTCAGCACCGGGTTCAGCGAGGTCATCGGCTCCTGGAAGATCATCGCGATCTCATTGCCGCGCACCCGGCGCATCTGAGCGTCGGACAGCGACAGGAGCTCGGTGCCGGCCAGCGTGATCGAGCCCTCGACCCGGCTGAAGACAGGCGGGGCCAGCTGCATGATCGACAGCGCGGTGACGCTCTTGCCCGATCCGGATTCGCCGACGATTGCCACGGTCTCGCGGGAGGCAATGTCGAAGGAGACGTCCTTGACCACCGGGTGCCATCCGCCGCCGAGTCGGAACGACGTCACCAGGTTTCTCACGGAAAGGATGGGCGTGGTCATCGCGTGCGGGACCGGGGGTCGGTGGCGTCGCGCAGTGCGTCGCCCAGGAGGTTGAGCGCCAGCACCGTCAGGAGGATTGCGAAGCTCGGGAACACGGCCAGCCACCAGGCATCGAGGATGTTCTCGAAGCCTTCGCGAATCATGCCGCCCCAGGTCGCGGCCGGCGGCGGCACGCCCAGGCCGATGAAGCTCAGAGACGCCTCGGTCCGGATGGCGGAGGCGAGCCAGAGCGAGCTGACCACGACGACGTCCGACATCATATTGGGCAGGATGTGACGGGCCATGATGCGCAGCGGCCCGCAGCCGTAGGACCGGCTGGCCTCGACGAAATCGCGCTGCTTCAGCGTGATCGTCGGGGCCCGGGCGACGCGGGCGAAGGGCGCCACCTCGGTTACCGCGATCGCGATGATCAGGTTCTCCAGGCTGGCCCCCAGCATCGCCGCGATCATCAGGCCCAGCAGCAGGGTGGGGAACGACAGCATGACGTCGAGCACGCCCATCACGATCTGGTCGACGAGCCCGCCGATATAGCCCGTGATCACGCCGATGGCGGTGCCGACCACCATCGCGATGAGAACCGAAACGAAGCCCACGATGAGCGAGATCCGGGCGCCATAGATCAGCCGCGAGAGCACGTCGCGCCCATAGCTGTCGGTGCCGAGCCAGAAGTCGGCCGAGGGTGGCTCGAACCGCGCCACGATGTTCTGCTCCAGCGGATCATACGGGGCGATCAGCGGTGCGAAGATCGCGATCAGCACAATCGCCGCGAGCAGGAAGAGCCCGAGCCAGGAGAGCCGGTTCTGCTGGAAGGCGGACAGGAACCCGCCGGATCGCTCCGGGATGGTCGCTGCGACGCTCATGAAAACTTGATCCTTGGATCGACGAGCGCATAGGCGAGATCGGTTAGTGTGTTCACTGCGATGACGCACAGGGCGAAGATGATCATGAGGCCTTGCAGCAGCGTGTAGTCGCGCGCGTTCAGCGCGCCGATGATCAGCTTGCCCAGCCCCGGTCGGTTGAAGATGATCTCGGTCAGGACCGAGTTTCCGATCAGCGTGCCGAAATAGAGGCCGACCACGGTGATGATCGGAATCAGGCTGTTGCGGAAGGCGTGCCGCCACACGAGCTGCTTCGGGCCGACGCCTTTCGCGCGGGCAGTGCGGACATAGTCTTCGTTCAGCACGCCCAGCATCGCCGCCCGGGTCACCCGCATCACATACGCCATCATGATGATGCCGAGATTGAGCGCCGGCAGCATCAGCGCCCGCAGATGATCCGCGAGCCCGGTGGCGCCGCCGATCCCGCCCAGGACCGGAAACCAGCCGAGCTGGATGGCGAAGACGATCAGCATCAGGATGCCCGAAACGAAGGCCGGGAATGACAGGCCGACCAGCGAGACGACCCGGGAGAGATAGTCGAGCCAGCCGTTCTGGCTGAGCGCCGCCGCGACGCCGAGTGGGAATGCCGGTGACCAGGCCGATCGCGATCGCGACCAGGGTCAGCTCGAGGGTCGAGGGCAGGACCAGCAGCACCTCATGGATGACCGTCCGCCCACTGCTGAGGGATTGCCCGAGATCGCCGGTCAGGACCTTGCCGATGAAGGCGAGGTATTGGACGGCCACCGGCTGGTCGAGCCCGAGCTTGCTGCGCAAGGCCGCGAGCGAGGCCGCGTTGGCCTGGTCGCCCAGGATGACCGACGCGGCGTCGCCGGGCACCAGGCGCACCAGTACGAAGATCGCTGTCAACATGATGAGCAGCGTCGGAATCGCCAGCAGCACGCGCTTCAGGAGATAGCCGATCATGCCGCGGCCCGCCCCGCCATCAGGCGCTCCGGCGCGAAACCGGCGATCTGGCGGTTGGTTCCCCCACGCACGATCAGGTCGCAGATGATGGCGCCCGCGACCGGGACCAGCTGAAAGCCGTGGCCCGAGAAGCCGAAGACATGGAACAGGCCGGGCGCGTTCGGTGAGGCGCCGATCACCGGCAGCAGGTCGCGGGTCTTGGCCTCGATCCCGGTCCAGCTGCGGGCGATGCGCACGTCCCCCACCATCGGGAACAGATCGGTTGCCGCCCGGGCGCCCCTGGCCAGTGTCGAAAAATCGACGGTGCTGCTCTGCCGGTCCAGGTCGGCGGCCCCTTGCAATCCGCCGCCAATGACGAGGGTCCCCTGGTCGGATTGCTTGAAGGAGAGGGACCGGCCGACGACGCTGACCACCGGGTCGAGCAGCGGGCCCAGCCGTTCGGTCACGATCATCATCGAGGCCTTCAGGCCGAGCTGGATCTCGTCGCCGAACAGTGCTGCGACCCGCCCGGCCCAGGCGCCGCCGGCATTGACCACGGCGGGGGCGGTGAAGCGCTGCTGCCCGCAGTTGAGCAGCCAGTCGGGCCCGTGCCGTTCGACCGCTTCCAGGCTGCAGCCCTCGATGATGGTGACGCCCGCGGCCTCGCAGGACCGGCGGAAGGCGGCGATGGTGCGATGCGGATCGGCGGCCCCATCCCGGCGCGCAATCGAGGCGCCAACGCAATGCGGGCTCAGGGCCGGCACCAGGCGGCGCAGCTCCGCGGCATCGATGATCTCTTCATGGCTGTATCCCAGGGCGCGCAGCTTCGCCTCGCGCTGGAGCAACTCGGGCCAGTGCTCCTCGAATTCGGCAACGCGGATCTGGCCGTGGGCGCGGAAGCCGCAATCGTCGCCGACGATGCCGGCGATCCCATGCCATATCTCCATCGCCTCGAGCGAGATCGGCACCTCGGCCAAGTCGCGCCCCAGCGTGCGGACCCCGGCGGCGGTGGCGCCGGAGGCATGCCGCCCGACCCAGGACCGTTCCAGCACGACGATGCGCCGGCGGGCCCGCGCCAGATGAAGGGCGGCCGACAGGCCGTGCAGGCCGCCACCGATCACCGCGATATCGAAGCCCTGCGCGGTCATGCGGCCGACTCCGTCTCGTCGAGGCTGGCGAGCTCGCCGAGAGTCACGGGCTTCAGCGGCGGCCGGATGCGATAGAAGCCGACATCAGCGACCGGGCGGTCCTGCACCGCCGCGATGAGGTGCATCACGGGGTAGCCGCATTGCCGGCCCTGGCACGGCCCCATGCCGGCCCGGGTGAAGGCCTTGAGCTGGTTGGGGCCGGGCCGCCCCAGCGCCGCGCGGGCGCGGATGTCGCCGGCCGTGACCTCCTCGCAGCGGCAGACGATCGCCTCGTCGGCCGGCGCGAAGACCTGTGGCCGGGGCGCGAACAGCGCGTCGAGGAACGGACGCAGCGCCAGTTCGCGCTTCAGGTTCCGGCGTAGCGGGCGCGCCTCATCCTCGGCCGCAGCCTCCTTGAGCCCACCGAGCTTGACCGCCGCCCGCAGCCCGGCCAGGGCGCCGCGCAGCTCCGCCGCGTGGGCGCCGCCGATGCCGGCGCCGTCGCCGGCAACGAAAACGCCGGGCTGCGAGGTCTCGCCCCAAGCGTCGAGGGCCGGGGCATAGCAGTGCTGGTCCGCCCGCCATTCGACGGCGCAGCCGAGGGCCAGCGGGGCATGAATGCTGGGCACCACACCCTCGTGGACCAGCAAGATTTCGGCGGGAACGGTTGCCTCACGGCCATCCCAGGTGCGATAGCGCAACCCCTGGAGCCGACCCTCTCCTTCGGCCGCAAGCTCGGTGACATGGCGGACCACCGGAACGCCGGCCCGCTTCAGTGTCCGCGTCCAGGCGAGGCCCTTGGCGAGGTCGCCGACGCGGCCGAGCGCCCGTGGCAGATGCCGTAGGGCCGCTGCCAAGCGGCCGGGCGGGGTGGTGTCCAGGAAGCCGGAGATCCTGCCCCCGGCGGCCAGAAGCTGGGTCATGTAGAGCAGCGGCAGCGGTCCCGAGCCGGCGATCCAGACCGGCTTCTCTGGCACCTGGTTGGCGGTCTTGAGCAGGATCTGCGCTGCACCGACGGTCAGGACGCCCGGCAGCGTCCATCCCGGGAACGGCGCTGGCCGCTCCTGGGCGCCGGTCGCGAGGATGACCGCCTTCGCTGTGACGATGCGGGCCTTGCGCTCCTGCGTCAGGAAGGCGCGGAATCCCGGCTCGACCTGCCAGAGCTGGCAACCCGGCTCATACGTCGCGCCGCATGCCCGGAAAGCGGCGGCCCGCTCGGCCCCCATGCGATAGGCCGCGCCCAGGCGGGCACCGCGCGGCGTGGCGGCGACGGTCTCCACTGCGCGCCAGATCTGTCCGCCCGGTGCCGGCTGGTCGTCGACCACGAGGACGGTCAGTCCGTGGCGCCGGGCCGCGACCGCGGCGGCCATGCCGGCCGGGCCGGCCCCGACGATCAGGAGATCGAACCCGGTCATGCCGTGAACGCCCTTCGGCCCTGCTGGCGCGTGACGCGCATCCCGGCCCTGACCGGCGTCAGGCAGGTCTGCACCGAGGCGACGCCGTCGACTTCGGCCAGGCAATCGAAGCACACGCCCATCAGGCAATAGGGCGAGCGCCGGTTGCCCGAAACCGGCGTGGTCCGGGACCAGGGCTGGGCTTGCCGCAGCAGGACGCTCGCGACGCTCTCCCCGGCCTCGGCCGTCACTTCGGCTCCATCGATCGTGATCGTCACGGCATCGGGGCCGGGGTCATGCAGCTTGCGGAACATCGAAACGGCTCTGGTGGAAGGGGGAAAGGGTGTCCGGCAAAGTGCCGGCGGCGATGGCATCGGCGAGGCCGTCGGCATGGAAGGCCGCGAGCGTCACGCCGGAATGGCAGAGGGCCACGAAGGCGCCGGGGCGGCTCTCGGACTCCGCGTAGACCGGGTAGCTGTCGGGCGTCATGACCCGCAGCCCCGCCCATTGCCGTACCAGCGCGGCCTCCGCCAGCGCTGGTACGGTGCGCAGCGCCTTGCGGCTGAGACGTGCGGCAGCGTCGCCAGTCGTCGATGTGTCATAGCCGACCTCTTCGTTGGTCGCCCCGATCATGACCGTGCCATCCGCGGTCTGGCGCAGGCCGCTTGCCGGCAGGGGCAGGAACGGCGCCAGCCGCTCGGTGACGAGGATCTGCCCGCGCTGCGGCCGCAACGGTATGTCCAGCCCGACCTGCCGCGCCAAAGCCGGCGCCCCGAGTCCGGCCGCAATGACGATGCGCGGGGCGACGATGATCTCCGCGCCGACGACCAGGCGGAAATCCGGTCCGGCGGTTCCGATTTCGCGCACCGCAGCGTTGCTGCGAACCTGGCCGCCGAGCCGGATCACGGCGGCATGCAGCGCGGACAGAAGCCGCAGGGGATTGGCGTGACCGTCGAGGCGGCCGAAGCTCGCCCCGGCAACCTCCGGCCCGAGCGTCACCCGGGGCAGCAGCCGTTCCAGCGCCGGCCGGTCCAGCATCTCCCAATCCGGCTCGCCGCCATCCCATTGGTTGTGCAGTCGCTGCAGCGTCGCGCGACGCTTGTCGAACGCGTCAGCGCCCAGGCAGAACGCCAGCCCGCCATTCTGCTCGTAGCAGAGGCTGGTGCCGACTTGCGCCTCGAGCCCGTCGGCGAAACCGCGCCACCCGCTGACGCTCTGTCGCGTCAGCGCCTGATAAGCCGGCATACCCAGGCCTTTGCCCTGCAGCCAGACCAGGCCGAAATTGGCACGCGCGGCGCGGAAATCACCATCGCCGCCGTCGAGCAGCAGGGTGCGCTCACCCCGCGTGGCGAGGCCGTATGCGATGGCCGCGCCGACCGTGCCTCCCCCAATCACGACGATGTCGGGCCGCATGCAATTCTCCCTTGCCAGTTTTGAGGCTAGGGCTCCATGCTCCATTCCGTCCAAGTCGTTTTCCTCTGCTTTGTATTCTGAATGGTTATGATATGCCGCGTCGGATCAATCTCAGGCAGATCGAGGCCTTCAAGGCGGTGATCGAGCACGGCACGGTCAGCCGGGCCGCCGAGATGCTGAACATTTCCCAGCCGGCAATGAGCAAGCTGATCGCCCATCTGGAGGACGATGCGGGCCTCAGGCTGTTCGACCGGCTGAAGGGGCGGTTGGCCCCGACCCGCCGCGGGATGCGGCTCTATGAAGAGATCGACCGCATCTTCGCCGGGGTCCGGCAGGTCGAGAATGCCATCGACACGATCCGTCGCGACGAGCAGGGGCGGCTGCTGATCGGCGTGATGCCGGCGCTGTCCGGCTCATTCATCCAGCAGGCGACCAGCAACTTCCTCGCCCGCCAGCCGGATGTGTTCTGTTCGATCCAATCGCGTAGCTCGCAATGGATCACGGACGGCCTAGTCACGCACAAGCTCGATGTCGGGCTGGTCATCGCGCCGATCGACAACCCCTACATCGTGGCGGAACCGATGATGGGGCACCCCGTCGTCTGCATCCTGCCGCTGGGCCATCCGCTCGCGACGAAGACCGTGATCACGCCACCCGACCTGGTCGGCGTGCCCTTCGTCTCGTTCGATCCGGAAAGCCACACCAGCCAGCGCGTCGCGGGCGCGCTGCGGGCCCATGATGTCGAGCCCAACACCGTCATGGTGGTCAATGTGTCGCCGACTCTGTGCGAATTCGTCGCCGCCGGCGTCGGCGTTTCGCTGGTGCACCCGCTGATCGTCGGCGGCCTGCGCCAGAAGCTCGCGGTCCGCCGCTTCGAGCCGACCATCCAGCTCGATTTCCAGCTCTGCCGGATCCGCGACAGCCGGAACGCCCGGCTGGTCGACACCTATATGGAGGTGACGCGCGAGACCGCCGCGGCGATCTCGCGCACGATCCTGAGCGAGGCCTGACGCTCGCCCGCGTCGATCAATTCACTGCGGCTTCACCGTGGTCGTCTCGGTGATCGGGGGCGCCAGATTCATCGCGCCCTGGAGGTCATAGCCATAGTCAAGCCGATCGCTGTGGACCCACACCTGGCGCAATTCGAACAGCGGCACGGCGCAGACATCATCCATGATCTTCCGCTGCGCCTCCTTCCACATCGCTTTCTGGGTCTCGGCGTCGGAGGCCGTCCGCGCGCCCTCGATCTCGGCATCGGCGACGGCGCAATGCGAGAAGTTGGTCGCCGCGGTCGGCGTGCCGACGATCGCCTTGGAATGGAAGAACTCGCTGAGATAGGTGTCGGCGATCGGGAACCGCGCCGCCCCGTAGAAGACCAGCGCACTCAGATCCTTGCGGACCTGGCTCTGATAGGTCGGGTGATCGACGACCTGCATCTCCATCTTGATCCCGGCCTTGGCCAGCTGCGCCTGGATGACCTCCATGATCGGCTGCTGGGCCGAAACGTTGGAGACGATCGCCTTCAGGGTGATGCCGTCGGGATGGCCGGCCTCGGCCAACAGCGCCTTGGCCTTGGCGAGGTCGAACGCATAGGCGCCGGGGCAATCCTCGCCGAGATAGCCCGGCGGCACGATCGAGCAGCCCTTGGGCGCCACGTCCTTGCCGACGAAGCGGACGAGGTCGTCGACATTGACCGCCGCGGCGATCGCCTGGCGCACCCGGAGGTCGTCGAGCGGCGGGATGCTCTGGTTGATGTGCAGCAGCCGATATTCGCCCGGCCGGAAGATGTCGACGTTGAAGCCCTGCCGCCGCCGCGCGGAATCGACCCAGCGCTGCTCCCGCTTGCCGTCCATGAGGTCGAGTTCGCCCGAGGCGAAGGCCAGTTCGCGCGCGCTGTCGGACGGGATGTTGCGCACGATGATCGTGTCGATCTTGGGCTTGCCGCGAAAATAGGACGGGTTGGCGGCGAGCTTCACATATTGCTGCGTCACCTGTTCGACGAATGCGAACGGGCCCGTGCCCACGGGGTGATGGCCAAAATCGTCGCCGAACTTTTCGGCGGCCTTCTGGCTGATGATGTTGCCGCCGTGATAATTCGAGACCCGGCCGAGGAAGCTCACATCCGGGTATTTCAGCGTGATCCTGACCGTGTCGTCGTCGAGCTTGGCGACGGTTTCGACACCGGCGAAATCCGTGGCAAAGGTCGAGCGTTTCGGGTCGGCGGCTCGGGTCAGCGAATAGACCACGTCGTCTGCCGTGAGGTCGCCCCAATCGCCCTGGAACTTCACCCCCTTGCGCAGATGGAAGGTCCAGGCCTTGCCGTCGGCGGAGACCTCCCAGCGTTCGGCGAGATCGGGCTCGAGATCGTTCGGGTCGGCGCTGCCGGGCTTGAAACGAACCAGGCCGTTGTACATCCAGCCAACCAGCGTCATGTCGCCGGTGGCGCTGGCGCGATGGGGATCCAGGGTGGAGACGTCGCCCGAACCGACGCCGACCTGGAGGACGCTGTCCTCCGCCGAGGCCGGCAGGGGCAGCCAGAGCACGCACAACAAACCGGCGATCCGAGCCGCGACTTTTAGCATGCCGACACCCCCCAATCCGAAGAATTTGAGGCAAAGCATCATCAGGCGGCGAACGGTCTGTCCAAGTCGAAAATGGAAGACTTCATTCGCTGGGGTTATACCTGATACCGAGACCCGATCGCGCTCGCACCAACGATGCTCGCTCGGCAAAAAGCACCTCCGCGAGCATCGTGATGAGCGAGAAGGCTTCAGTTGGAGGCGACGGCAGTACCGGCAGGTCATGCCCCTGTGGCCGTTGGATCACGGTGATGGTTGTTACTCCTCTGCGGGGCCGGAGCGCCCAACCAACGGATTTCGGGCGGAGGCCATGACCGCACCGCGGCACAACTGCCTCCGCCCGGTTTTGCCCGGATCAGCCGTTGTGCCTTCTTCGGGCAGGCTCTTTCTGGTCAAAAATGTGCCGCCTAGACAGATTCAGGCGGGCAAACTTGGCTAGAGCGGCCGTAATCCGCCATGTCCGCTTCGCGGAACCATCGCGATGTCCGGAAATGGCGCCAACCGGAACAAGCCAGCTACTGAGCAAGGCTATGCTACGCAGCCAGTCGCGGAACCCTGCTCTCAGCCAATCGCAAGAATCGTTGGTTGCGCGTCCGCACAACCTCCCTCTCCTACGCCCCAAATCCCCAGGCACGCCGAAGCACGATTCGAATCCCTTCGCCCGCTCCATTTCTCCCAGGAAAATCGGTACGTTATTGTAGCGCGCCAAATGGCTTGACCCTTTGCGCCACCTGCTTTGATCCCGGCAAATTGACCGCTTGTGGGGTGTCGCGCTGGTTCGATTAAGTCCGCAACACCAGCCTGTCCGAGACCATCCACCACGGCAGATCTTGATCCGCGGGATTGCCCGCCACTTAGGATGAAGCTCCGTGTCGACGCGGAGTTTCACCGCTGGACGGTGCCGTGATCGGCCGGCCTGGAATATCCGGAGATCCCGCGCCGGCGAGGTGATGCGTATAGTGGTGCGCTCCGCCTATGCTGTCGAAGGGCGGGCCCGGGCCCGCCCTTCGATCCAGAGTTATCGAACAGACCAGACCTTAGTGGCAGGCAAACCGGCAGATGGCGACCTGAACGCCTTCGGTCTTGCTGCTGGTGGACTTGGCGGTCGTGTTGTCGCTTGCGACGCCGCTCATTCCGAGCATCCACTCCCTGTGCGTGGGCTCAATCCGCTTGGACGTCTCACCGGTCGAAGCGATGGCGCTGGTAGAGAGAGCGATCAAGCCAAAGGCGGCGATCATCATGGACTTATACATTGTCGTTTCCTCCAGATATTGCATTTTCTGCGTTTCCAGTGAGTTTGTTTACTCTGACTGGACGCCAATATATTGGCGTCGACAGAAAGCCGGCGCTACTGAATTCCGACGGTTTACTGCTCAGATCGACCTACATTTGAAAGGTCTTTCTTACATCCGAAATTTGTCGGATAGGCAGTGAAAGGAAAGCGACGTCGGTATCAGGGCGACGCCTGCCTTGCCGTGCTGCGCATCTCTCGCTGATCGAGGCAACATCCGGGACGTCCCGTTCTGCCGAATCGGCGGGCCGGCCTGAGCACTTCGACCCAAAGACTGTGCCCGCCGGGTGACGTGAGAGATTGGGCTAAAGAACCCAATTGCGTTCTCCGTCCACAGCCTCCGCGCCGGCATGATGATCGCGGCCAATCTCAAGGCATGCCGCTGGCGCCGGCGATGCAAAGCAGGTGCTGACAAGCGCGGCGAGACCCAGCGATTACCATCGACGCCCCCGGTTGTGGCAAGGAAATCTCACCGAGACATTGTCGTGAGACGAATGGGGCAGGGGACGTGGCAACATGTCGTCCTCTGCGGCGCCGAGGCAACGCCGCGGGCGCCGGAGCCGCCGGCGGAATACCCGTCCCCTATATGCGGAGCAGCGCCTTGGCGAAGTCGATCGGGCTCGGCCCGCGGCGTGCGAATGCTGCGTCGCCGCGGGCTCGGAAAACCCCCGCCGCCAGGTCGGCCTGATCAACCCTTGGGGAGCGGCGGTGGATCATTGCCGCCGGCTTTCCAGGCCCGGCAATCGTGTTCGGGGGCAGAATCCATCATTTTCGGCTCATCCCCTCTGCCGAGGGGTTCCGGGCTCGTCCGGGCCGGACATCCACTTGGAGCGATATCCGGCCGTGCCATTCCGTCATCGCCTCGCACGGTGCCGGGGCGGGCTCTCCGGCGTGATGCCGGCTGTGTCGTCCGGCCCAGGTCAGTTCGGCCTTGCCTCGGCCTATCGGGATTCCACCCGCAGCAGGGCCACGAGCTTGCGATCGATCTTGCCAGCGCCGTTGCGCGGGACCTGGTCTATCGGAAAGAGATCCTCCGGCAGCTTGTAGTCTGCCAGGAGTGGCCGGATATCGGATCGGATCCGCTCGATTGCGCCCGGATTCTCCCTGTCGGCGAGAACGATGAAGGCCACGACGCGCTGGCCCAGGACCGGGTCTGGTAGACCAGCGACCGCAGCATCGCGGATGGCAGGGTGGCCGAGCAGCACATGCTCGACTTCAATCGGGGAGATATTGGATCCGGCCCGGACGATCAGATCCTTGGTGCGGGAGACGAACCAGAAATTGCCATGGCCGTCTTCACGCATCTGATCGCCGCTCGGATACCATCCATTCGGAAAGCCATCCCAGCATCCGGGACCTGTCCAGTACCCCAATGCAATATGCGGCCCGCGCAGCCAGGCTTCGCCGACCTCCCCGGTCGGCACTGGCCGGCCTTCGCCGTCGACCACGCGGGTCTCGACGCCGGTGGCCGGCCGACTCACCGGGCCTGGCACCAGCCCGTAGGTGAAAGATCCGGTCGCTTCGCTCGACGCCCAGAAGCTGCGCAGCGGAAGCCCGAAGAGTCTCGAGAACTCCTCCTGTTGCCCTGGCAGGCAAACGTCTCCCGCAGCGGCACAGAGGGACAGGGAGCTGACATCGCGTTGCTTCTGGCGCTGGTGGTCCATCAGATACATGAAGGAGGTGGGGAGGCCGAGAAGCACCGTGCAGCGCTCACGCTCGATGCCATCAAGAATCCCGCTGGGATCGGTGGCGTCGAGGAGGATTTCGGTGACCCCATGGCGCAAGGCCGCCAGCGCCAGCCTGATGCCGGATGAATGCACCATTGGCACAAAATGCCCGACGCGATCGTTCGGCCCGCAGAACAGCATCTCGGCCATGTTGTCGGAACTGACACGCAACCCCCCGTGGCTGTGCACGACGAGCTTCGGTTGCCCGGTGGTGCCGGACGTCGATAGCAGCAGAGCGGGGCAGTCCGACCCAGGCGCCGAAAAGCCATCGCTTGGCGGCTTGCACCGAAGATCCGTCCAGTCGCGGGCCCCGGCAGGGCCGCAAGAGCCGATAAGGAACCGGCCGGTGTGCGAAAGCACATCGTCTTCGAGGCCCGACACCAGCTCGTAAAGGCTCGCATCGCCGAAATAGAGCATCGGACGAATCCGCCGCAGCATGGCCTCGAGTTCGGCAGATTTGAAGCGCAGGTTCAGAGGGACGGCGATTGCCCCCACAGCGAAGCATGCCATGAACAAGAGGAGGATCTCCGGCCCGTTCCGAAGATGCAAAGCGATGCGGTCCCCCGGCTTGACGCCAGCTGCAACGAACCCCGCGGCCAACTGCGCCGCCGCCGCCGCCACACGGCCTCTCGTCCATGTCTCGCCGGCAGTGACAAGGGCGACGGCATTCTTCGACAGCCCGGGCAACGAAAGCGGCAGGCTGCCATCTGATCCAAGGAATTTCAGCATCTCGTTGTTCTCTGTGTGATCGGATCTGAGCGTAAGCAATTATTTCTCCGTAATAATTGGAGGAGATTGGAGAATAATTCCCGGAAGTTACAAATCAATAACCGATCGTCATTCCTGTTGTTACTCATGTAATACGGGGGGAATTA
>NZ_JBYRFX010000556.1:0-4136 GCF_057815775.1 Inquilinus sp. | reverse complement strand
GAACTCGTAGAAAATCCTGCTGTCGTCGCTCAGCGCCGCGCAGGGCTGCACCACCACCAGCGTCTCGGTGCGGATGCCGTAGCGGCCGGCGGCGTAGTAGCCGGGCTCGTTCGACAGGATCATGCCGGGCTCCAGCGCGATCGTGTTCGGCGTCTTGGCGATGCGCGCCGGGCCTTCATGCACGCTGAGATAGCTGCCGACGCCGTGGCCGGTGCCGTGGTCGTAGTCCAGCCCGTGCTCCCACAACGGCCGCCGGGCGAAGGCGTCGATCTGCGAGCCGGTGGTGCCCTTGGGAAAGCGCGCGGTCGAGATCGCGATATGGCCCTTCAGCACCAGGGTGAAATTGCGCCGCATCTCCTCGGTCGGGGTGCCGACAATGATGGTGCGGGTGATGTCGGTGGTGCCGTCGCGATACTGCCCGCCGCTGTCGACGAGATAGACATTGCCCGGCTCGATGGTCCGGTTGCTCTCGGCGCTGTAGCGGTAATGCGGCAGGGCGGCGTTCGGCCCGGCGGCGGAGATGGTGTCGAAGCTCAGGTCGCGCAGGGCGCCGGTCGCGACCCGGAACGCCATCAGCTTGTCGGCGGCGCCGGCCTCGTCGAGGGTGCCGGACGGCGCCTCGCGCGACAGCCAGGCCAGGAAGCGGGTGACGGCGGCGGCATCGCGGCGATGGGCGGCGCGGGTGCCCTCCAGCTCGGTTGCGTTCTTGCGGGCGCGGGGCAGGGCGCAGGGGTCGGCGCCGACATCGATCTTCGCGCCCTTCAGCCTGTCTTGCACCCAGGCACTGGCCGAGCCGGCGTCGATCCGCACCGCCTTGCCGGCGCGGCCCAGCCCCTCCAGCGCCTGGCCGAGGCTGGACGGCGGCTGGATCGCCACCTCGTTGCCGAGATGGCGGTCGACCCCCGGCACCAGCTTGCGCCGGTCGATGAACAAATCGACCAGCCCGTCGGCATGCAGCACGGCGAAGGACAGCGGCAGCGGCGTGTGCGGCACGTCGGCGCCGCGCAGGTTCAGCAGCCAGGCGACACTTTCCGGCGCGGTCAGCACCACTGCGTCCAGCCGGTCGCGCTGCAGCGCCTGGGCGATCTCCGCCCGCTTGTCGCGCGCCTCCTGGCCGGCGACGTCGCTCTCCTGGACGATCGTGGGCGAGATCGGGGCCGGCGGCTGGTCGGTCCACAGCGTGTCGATCGGGTTCTCCTCGACCGCGACTAGCGTGCCGCCGGCAGCCTCGACCGCGCGGCGGGTCTTCTCGACCCAGGCGACGGTGGCCAGGCGCGGGTCGTAGCCGGCCTTCCCGCCCTTGGGCATCGCCGCCGCCAGCCACGTCTCATGCGGGTCCTGGTGCAGGTGCCGGCGCTCCCACTGCGCCGGGTCGGTCTGCTGTTCCGCCTGGATGGTGTAGCGGCCGTCGATGAAGATCGCGGCGCGGTCGGCGGTGACGACGGCCAGCCCGGCCGAGCCGGTGAAGCCGGTCAGCCAGGCCAGGCGCTCGGCCCGCGCCGGCAAATATTCGCCCTGGTGCTCGTCGGCATGCGGCACGACATAGCCGTCGAGGCCGAGGCGGGCGAGGGCGCCGCGCAGCTTCGCCAGCCGCTCCGCCGGCTGCGGCCCGGCCGGGCGCTGCGCTGCGGCCACGGCAGCCTTCGCCGCACGCAGCCGCTTGGCCTGGGCCTCGGTCACCTCCGGCGCCACCAGCGCCATCCAGTCCCGGTCATCAAGGGCGGCCGGCGCGGCGACGACGCCCTCCAGCAGCTCCTGCAGGGCGGCGGCGTCATAGCGGCCGCCGGTGTCGGCCACGGCGGCGGCGAGGGCTTCGGCGAGATCGATGGTCATCGGCAGCGAGTCCGTGATCTGGGAAGGCCCGGCGCGCTCCGGCATCGGGCAGGCGTTGAAGCCTTATCGCGCATCAGATGTCGCAGGGGAAGCCGGTGGCCGATCCCGCGCCCGCTCCGTCCCCGACACCCCATGGCCGCGTACCGCGCTATGTTGCCATGCACAAATTCGATGTTGCGACGCACAAAATGCGGTGCATGCTGGCCCTGCGAGATGGCTGGCTCAGCCCTCGCCAGACAATGACAATCCCGGAAACTCCCTTTGAAGCAGCGTTCGCCTGCGTCGCCGCGCTATGCGGTCGGCGATGGTGCGATGCAATAATTCTCGCGCAAGCGGGAGCGGAAACGGGACATGACCATGGGATACCAGCTTCTCGCCTACCTCATCCGCGGTGTCTTCCGCCTGCGCGGCAGCGTCGACCGCAACATGACCTATCACGAGCTGATGGAGCTGACCGACCGGCAGCTCGAGGACATCGGCCTGACCCGCAACCTGATCGAGACGGTGCTGGTGCAGGGCGATGAGGATGTCACGGCCCTGCTGCCGGAAGGTGCGGTGCGCGCCTCGCTGCAGCGTGCCGCCAACACCAACCGGCTGGCCGGCGCCGCCTGATCAGGCTTTGGTGATCTCGACTGCGAGCGTTTCCGGGGCGGGCGTCTCCGGCGCCCGCGGGTCGAGCCCGACGACGCCATGGGTCGCCGGCTGCAGCGGCACGAAGCCCGGCCGGGACTCGGCCGGGGCACGAGCGCGCTGTCCCATCCGGTACAGGGTGAAGGCCGCCAGCGCCAGGGTCACCACGCCGACGAAGGCGAACAGCGTCGGGGTGCCCAGATGCACCATCAGCAGGCTGGTCGGCACCGGGCCGGCGACGGCGCCGATGGCGTAGATCAGCAGCAGCCCGCTGGAGGTCTCGACGAACTCGCCTGCCTGCACCTGGTCGAAGGTGTGGGCCAGGGCCAGCGCGTAGAGCGGCAGCGAGAAGACGCCGTAGCAGAAGACCAGGCCGAGCACTGCCTCTGCCGGCAGGACGTTGACGGCCAGCAGCGCGAATCCCGCGGCCGCGGTGCCGACGCCCGAGATCACGATGGTCCAGCGCCGGTCGATCCGGTCGGACAGCCGGCCCAGCGGCCATTGCCCGACGGCGCCGCCCAGCACGCCCACGCTCATGAACAGCGCCACCGTCGCGGCGTCGAAGCCGCGCGCCTGGGCGAAGACGGGGCCCAGCGACCAGAAGGCGGCGTTGGAGATGCCGACCACCAGGCAGGCCGCGGCCCCGACCGGGGAGGTCGCGACCAGCCGGGCCAGGCGCAGCCGCACCACCTGCGGCACCGGCGGGGCCGCCACCCGGGTCATGGCGATCGGCAGCACGGCCAGGCAGATCAGCACCGCGATCCAGGTGAAGGCGGTCATCGGATTGCCGGTCTCGACCCCCAGCAGCATCTGGCCGACCGTGATCGCGACCAGGGTGACGATGGTGTACAGCGACAGCACCGTGCCGCGCGTCCGGCTGGTTGCCTGCTCGTTCAGCCAGCTCTCGATCACCATGAACACGATCGAGAAGCAGAAGCCGGTGCCGCCGCGCAGCACGATCCATGGCACCGGGTGGACATATTGCGGGAAGGACAGGGCGACCGCCGCGGCCAGCGCCGCCACGGCCGCGAAGGTCCTGACATGGCCGGCGCGGCGGATCAGATGCGGGCCCAGCAGGCAGCCCAGCACGAAGCCGGCATAGTAGCCGGAGCCGAGCAGGCCGGTGACCACGGTGCCGAAGCCGGCATCGTTCGCCCGCACCGCCACCAGCACCGCCTGCAGCCCGTTGCCGCACAGCATCAGCCCGACCCCGGCCAGGAGCGCGGCGACGGAGGAGAGGACGGCGGACATCGGGGAGCCTCGGCGGAACCGGCGGCAGACAATCCTGCCGCTATGCCCTCAGCCTAGGCCGCTGCCGCGCCGGAATTTTGTCCAGAAGCGACAGAAGCTGCCGCCGCTGCGCTGCCGCTCTGTGCCTCTATCGAATTTGCGGATCTGTCGACTGTGGTGCCTGGCCTCTCCCGCTTGCGAGACCTTTTTCAGAACAGGCCAGGCCCGCCTTTTTCTTGTCCCCCCTCCCCTTGCGGGAGGGGGAGAATGGGTGGCAGGGCCGCCGCAGATCCCGCCATGCGCACCACAGTCGACAGATCCGCAAATCCGATAGAGGCCCGAAGCGGCAGCGCGGCGGCGGCAGCTTCTGTCGCTTCTGGACAAAATTCCGGCGCGGCACCGGCCTAGGCTGACGGCATAGCGGCAGGATTGTCTGCCGCCGG